>NZ_JAQOSR010000041.1:0-55390 GCF_046718885.1 Bradyrhizobium sp. UFLA01-814
AAGCACTTGCCGACCGTCTTCATCACGCTGCTCACCACCGTGACCGTGACGACGGCGGGTGCTGTCGTCCTTGTCCCGCTCGGCGGCTGGCGGCCGCCGTCGGGCAATGCGCTCGGCCTGCTCGCATTCGCCGCGGTGCTGATCCTGATCGGTTATCAGTGCATCATCGTGTCGCTGCGCACAGGCGACATCTCGGCGGTGGCGCCGTTCCGCTACACCGCGCTGCCGTGGGCGATGCTGACGGGCTATCTCGCCTTCGGCCACAAGCCCGACGGTCCAATGCTCGCCGGCGCCGCGATCATCGTCGCCTCGGGCCTCTATGCCTTCTACCGCGAGCGCAAGCGCGACAAGCTCCGCCCGGCCGCGACCGGACCGGGATTGCCGCCGGACGGGCTGTGATGCATCCGTGATCCGTAGGGATGGGTGGAGCGCAGCGATAGCCATCATGGCGCCGCGGATACGAGGTGATGGGTTTCGCTTCGCTCTACCCATCCTACGCAGTCATTTGCAAATCACTTCGCGCAATGTGCGATCAGCCGCGCGACGAATGCGCCGCAGGCCTCGAGCTGCGACATCTCGACGAACTCGTCCGGCGTATGCGCCTGTGCGATCGAGCCGGGGCCGACCACGACGGAGGGCACATCCGCCATGCTGACGAACAGGCTGGCCTCGGTGCCGAAGGCGACCTTGGCGTGGTCGTTGCGGCCGGCAAATTGCTTGGCGAGCGTGACGATCGCAGCGTCGGCGGCGGTGTCGAGCGCGGGGTAGTCGAGGATTTCCTCGAAGTCGATGCCGCATTCGGGGTGCCGCTTGCGCATGTCAGGCTCGATCTCGGCCTTCGCCCAGGCGATGATCGCATCGGTCACTTCTCTCGACTCGGTGATGCCGATGCCGCGGCATTCGAATTCCACCACGCAACTGTCGGGCACGATGTTCAGCGCGGCGCCGCCATGCACGATGCTGGTGAGCAGGGTCGAGTGCGGGACATCGTAGAGGCTGCCTTGTTCGGCATCCGCGGCCAGCAACGCGGCGCGGCGGCGGATTTCGGTGATGAGGTCGGCGGCATATTCGATGGCGTTGACGCCGTCGGGCGCGATCGAGGAGTGGCGGGCGAGCCCGCGGAACGTGGCGCGCACGCCGTGCTTGCCCTTGTGCCCGATGATCACCTGCATCTGGGTCGGCTCGCCGACGAAACAGCCGAGCGGCTTGATCGGCTTGCGCGCGACCTCGCGCAGCATCGGCCGCACGCCGACGCAGCCGATCTCCTCGTCATAGGAGATGGCAAGATTGATCGGCGTCTTCAGATCGGCCGCGAGCATCTCGGGAACCATCGCGAGGCAGACGGCGACAAATCCTTTCATGTCGGTGGTGCCGCGGCCGTACAGCCGGCCATTGCGCTCGACGAGCTCGAACGGGTTGTGGCTCCAATCCTGTCCCACAACCGGCACGACATCGGTATGCCCCGACAGCACCAGCCCGGCCTTGTCCTCGGGGCCGACCGTGACCCACAACGAGGACTTCTGTCCGGTTTCGTCGACGATGCGTTGCCCCGTGAGGCCAAGCGAGGCGAGGTAGCGCTCGATGTAGTCGATCAGAGGCAGATTGCTGCGGTCGCTGACGGTGTCGAAGGCGACGAGGTCGGCCAATAGCTTGCGGATGCGGTCGGGACGTTGATTTTGCATTGCCTGTTCGTTTGCGAGGAATGACGAGTGTGCGGGCGATCCTGCCAGCCAAGTATAACAGCTGGTTGGCCTGCCGAGGCCAAGCAATATTCGGACCGTTGCCGGCGGTTATTGCACGGCACTGGCATGAGGCAGCGCAAGGTTGGGTAGAGCGCAGCGAAACCGATCGACTTTGATCGGCGCGGAAGCATGGTGGGTTTCGCTGCGCTCTCCCATCCACATATTCGGTGTCGTCCCTGCGAAGGCAGGGACCCATAACCACAAATGCTGATTGTTGAACGATGCTGCGACGACGAGTCCCGTTCTCAACACGCGCCGCGGCGTATGGGTCCCTGCTTTCGCAGGGACGACAGTTGTGAATGTGGCGCCGTTGTCGCGTCACACGGACTGGCAGGCCCAGCGAACGGAGAGCGCCCTTGCTAAATCGGCTTGCCCGTATACGGCATCGACGCCGTCAGGCCGCCGTCGACCGGGATGGCCTGGCCGTTGACGTAGGACGCTTCATCGCTCGCCAAAAACAATCCCATCGCGGCGAGTTCGTGCGGCTGGCCGGCGCGCTTGAGCGGATTGAGCTGGCCGATCTTGTCCTGGGTGCCGCGCTCCTTGGCGCGATCGAACACGGGCTTGGTCATGCCGGTCTCGATCAGGCCTGGGCACACCGCATTGATGCGCACGCCGGTGCCGGAGAGCGAGTAGGCGGTGGTCTGCACCAGGCTGATGACGCCGGCCTTGCTCGCACCATAGGGATGTCCGCTGGCACCCGACTTCAGGCCCGCGACGGAGGCGGTGCAGACGATCGAACCGGAACCTTGCTTCGTCATATGCGGGATCGAATGCTTGATCGCGAGGAACGGGCCGATCAGATTGACGCGCAGCACTTCCTGCCAATGCTCGACGGTCTGGTCGGCGAGCGGGACGAGCCCGCCGCTGACGCCGGCATTGGCCCAGATCGCATCGAGCTTGCCGTACTTCGAAACCGCCTTCTCGATGAAGGCCTTCACGTCGCTCTCCGAGCCGGCATCGGCGGTGACGGCTTCAACGGTGCCGCCGGCGTCGCGCACCAGCTTGGCGGTCTCGTTCACGCCCTCGGTGCGATCGACCGCGATCAGCTTGGCGCCTTCCCTGGTGAACAGCAGCGAGGCGGCGCGGCCGATGCCGCTGCCAGCGCCGGTGATGATGACGGATTTGCCTTCGAGGCGGCCCATGATTTTCTCCCTGTTCACATGATCCCCGACGCGTCTGCCGCGCGACGGAATTCAAACAAAATTTCAAACGTCCGAAGCACTTGAGGCGATGTGCGGCGTGACGTACAGCGAGACGGGACACTATTGAAGGGCTCATCCGATGTCCAATCCAGACAAGCCTGACGTGAAGGTGACGCGGTGGTGGTGGGTTCGCCACGCGCCGGTGCGCAGCGACGGCGGCAACATTTACGGACAAGAGGATATCGACTGCGACACCGGCGACACCGAAGTGTTCGAGGCGGTCGCCAAGATGCTGCCGCGCGATGCGGTCTGGTATTCGAGCAATCTGAAACGCACGCACAAGACCGCCGACGCGATCTGGGCTGCCGGGTTTCCAAAGCCGGACAGCATGACGCAGGAACGCGACTTCGCCGAGCAGCATCTCGGCCAATGGCAGGGCATGAACCGCGCCGCGTTTCTCGCCAGCCGTCCGCCGGGCACGGCCTGGTTCGCCGATGTCAACGAGCCCGCGCCCGGCGGCGAGAGCTACATGGATCTCTATACCCGCGTCTGCCGCACCATTGTGCGGATCACCGCCGCGGAAGCGGGCAGGAATATCATCGCCGTCGGCCATGGCGGCGTGATCAAGGCCGCGGTCGGGCTGGCGCTCGGCGGCCAGCCGGACCGCGGATTGTCCTTCGACATCGACAACGTCTCGGTGACGCGGCTCGATCACATCGCGAGCGCCGGCCTGTCGACCTGGCGGCTGCCGATGGTGAACCAACAGCCGTGGATTGCCGATCCGCGCCACGCCGCGATGCATCAGCCGTCCGGACCTGAAGTCAGGCCGGCGAGCAAGCTTGCGTGATCGTCATTCCGGGATGGTCCGAAGGACCAGACCCGGAATCTCGAGATTCCGGGTTCGACGCTGGTGCGTCGCCCCGGAATGACGCTAAGACGAACACTTAACATCAGGGAGAGAAACATGACCTTGTTCGACATGAAGGGAAAAGTCGCCGTCATCACCGGCTCGACGCGCGGCATCGGGCGCGCGATCGCCGAGCGCATGGCCGAGCACGGCGCCAAGGTCGTGATCTCCTCGCGCAAGGCCGACGTCTGCGAGCAGGTGGCGAAGGAGATCAACGACAGCTACGGCAAGGGCACCGCGGTTGCGATCGCGGCGAACATCTCGTCGAAGGAAAACCTGCAGAACCTGGTCGACGAGAGCAACCGCGCCTTCGGCAAGATCGACGTGCTGGTCTGCAACGCGGCGTCCAATCCTTATTACGGTCCGCTCGCCGGCATCTCCGACGATCAGTTCCGCAAGATCCTCGACAACAACATCGTCGCCAACAACTGGCTGATCTCGATGGTGGTGCCGCAGATGATCGAGCGCAAGGACGGCTCGATCATCATCGTGTCCTCGATCGGCGGCCTGAAGGGCTCGACCATCCTCGGCGCCTACGCGATCTCCAAGGCTGCCGACATGCAGCTCGCGCGCAACCTCGCCTGCGAATACGGCAAGCACAATATCCGCGTGAACTGCATCGCGCCGGGCCTGATCAAGACCGACTTCGCGAAGGCGCTGTGGGACAATCCGGACAATCTGAAGGCCTCGACCGCACGCTCGCCGCTGCTGCGGATCGGCGTGCCGGACGAGATCGCGGGCGCCGCCGTGATGATGGGCTCGCGCGCCGGCGACTTCATGACCGGCCAGACCATCGTGATCGACGGCGGCGCGACGATCAGCTGACGTCGGCGTCGCCGAGGTCGCGCATTGTCGTCATGGCCGGGCTTGTCCCGGCCATCCACGTCTTCCTTCGCGACCCCAAAGACGTGGATGCCCGGGACAAGCCCGGGCATGACGGAGCAAGGGGAGGCGTGCTCGCCTCACTCCACCGCCGCGTACACCCCGTTGCGCACCAGCGAGCGGGTATATTCGCGCTGGCCCGGGCCCTGCATCATGAAGACCGCGATCAGGTCTTCGCTCGGATCGATCCAGAAGAACGTGCCGGCCATGCCGCTCCAGAAATACTGGCCGACCGAGCCGGAGAACGGCGCGATGCCCTGCTGCATGCGCACGGCGAAGCCGAGGCCAAAACTGTGGCCGGGCGACACCAGCGTGCCCTGGATCGTGACGCCGGCGCCGAGGTGATCGGAGGCCATGAATTCGAGCGTCTTGCGGCCGATGATCCTGGTGCCGTCGAGCGAGCCGCCACCCAGCAGCATCTGCGCGAAGCGGGCATAGTCCATCGTGGTCGAAACCAGTCCGCCGCCGCCGGATTCCATCGCCGGCTTCTCCAGCATGTTGAACAACTGCACCTTCTCGTTGGTCCAGGGATCGTTGGCAAACGCCTCGGCGAGGCGGCCGGCATTGGCTTCCCCGGTGTGGAAGGCGGTCTCGGTCATCTGCAGCGGCGAGAGGATGCGCTCAGTGAGGTACGCGCCGAGCGTCTTGCCGCTGACGACTTCGATGATGCGGCCGAGGATGTCGGTGGAGCGGCTGTAGTTCCATTCGGCGCCGGGCTGGCAGACCAGCGGCATGCCGGCGAGCATGGTGGCGTGCTCGGCATTGGTGATCTTGCGGCTGCGCAGCCGCGACTGCTGGTAGAGCTGCTGCACCGGGCCGTTGCCGGTGTGGTCATAAGTAAGCCCAGACGTGTGGCGGAGCAGGTCCTGGATCGTCATCTGCCGCTTCGCCGCGACCAGCTCGAGCTTGCCGTTGTTCTCGACGCCGACCTTGGTCTCGGCGAATTCGGGGATGAACTTCGCGACGGCGTCGTTGAGCAGGAAGTGGCCGTCCTCCAGCAGCTGCATGATGCCGACCGAGACGATCGGCTTGGTCATCGAGAAGATGCGGAAGATCGTGTCATGGGTCATCGGCGCCGAGGCGGTCGGGCTTTGCCGGCCGATCGCGTCGAACCAGCCGATCTGGCCGCGCCGCGCCACCAGCACCGTCACGCCGGGCACGGTTCCCTTGTCGACCTCGCGGCGGAAGGTGTCGGACATCGCCTGCAGCCGCGCGCTCGACAGCCCGATTGATTCGGGCTTGGCGAGGGGGAGGGACGGGGTGGTCGGGCTGGCGGCGTGCTTGGTGGCGGTTTGGGCGTTCATGGTCTCTCCCTGGTTCTTGATTCTTGCGGCGAGGTGCCGACGCGGGGTGATCGCTGAAGTCTGGCGCAGAAGTTTTGTAATGAACAGGAGCTTCACCGCTTCGCCCTTGCAAACCGGCCATGCCCTGTGCTTGAAACGGCGCGAACCGGCGGCGACGCGGGTTCCCTGCAGGAGTGTAGCTCAATTGGTAGAGCACCGGTCTCCAAAACCGGGGGTCGCAGGTTCGAGCCCTGCCACTCCTGCCAGCTTTTACCCAATCATTTGAAGGTGTTGGCCGAGGTCCCGGACCCCGGCCATGATCATGTTTGCCTACTTGATGAGCGGGCAGCCGCCGTCCTTGAGCGGCCGGAACGCCTGGTCGCCGGGGACTTCGGCGAGGACCTTGTAATAATCCCACGGCGCCTTCGATTCCTCGGGCATCTTGACCTCGAACAGGAACATCGAGTGCACCATGCGGCCGTCCTCGCGCACCACGCCGTTGTCGGTGAAGGCGTCGCGGACCGGGGTCGCGCGCATCTTGGCCAGCACCGGCTTGGTCTCCTTGGAGCCGGCGGCCTTCACCGCGTTGAGGTAGTGCAGGGTGGCGCTGTAGGTCGCGGCCTGGTTCATCGTCGGCATCCGCTTCATGCGCTCGAAGAAGCGCTTGCCGAAGGCGCGGGTGCGGTCGTTGAGATCCCAGTAGTAGGCCTCGGTGATGATCAGGCCCTGCGCGAGCTTCAGCCCGAGGCTGTGGATGTCAGAGATGAACATCACGATGCCGGCGAGGTTCTGCCCGCCCGCGACGATGCCGAATTCGGAGGCCTGCTTGATGGTGTTGATGGTGTCGGCGCCGCCATTGGCCATGCCGATGATCTTGGCCTTCGAGGCCTGGGCCTGCAGCAGGAAGGACGAGAAGTCCGGCGTGTTGAGCGGATGCCGCGCGCTGCCGAGCACCTTGCCGCCGGCGGCGCGGACCACGTCGCCGGTGTCGCGCTCGATCGAATGGCCGAACAGATAGTCGGCGGTGATGAAGAACCAGGTGTCGCCGCCGTTCTTCACGATCGCGCTGCCGACGGTGTGGGCGTTGGCATAGGTGTCGTAGGTCCAGTGCAGCGTGTAGGGCGAGCAGGACTTGCCGGTGATGTCGGAGCTCGCCGCATCCGTCACGATCATGATCTTCTCGAACTGCTTCGACATCTCCATGCCGGCGAGCGCGGTCGCCGAGGTCGGCATGTCGATGATCATGTCGACATTCTCGGCCTCGTACCATTTGCGGGTGATGGTGGCGGCGACGTCGGCCTTGTTGAGGGCGTCGGCGGTGACGAGCTCGATGGGCTTGCCGAACATCGACCCGCCGAACTCCTCGATCGCCATCTTGGTGGCCTCGACATTGCCGGCGCCGCCGATGTCCGAATAGACCGACTGGAAATCCGTGAGCACGCCGATCTTGAGCGGCGCCTGCTGCGCAAGCGCCGGCCCTGCCAGCACAGCCGCCATCAGGCCGGCGGCGGACAGACTCGTGACGATGGATTTCATGATGGTGTGCCTCCCCGAGGTGTTCTTATCAGTTTGTCCGACAAAGCTAGATTTGCCCGGTTCCGGTGTCAATTCCGACCGCCCGGGTGCGACAATCAGGCCGAATATTGCTCGTTTGACGCCCCAAGGGCCTTCGCCTATCCTTTGTCCGACAAACGACAATCGGGGTCCGGGGGAGCTGAAGATGCCCACCACGCCGCTGTTCCGGCGTATCGATATCGCGCCGGCCTATCAGAAGGTCGCCGACGCGATCGAACGTGAGATCATCAACGGTCGGATCAAGCCGGGCGAGCCGATCGGCACCGAGCAGCAGCTGGTTGCGCAGTTCGGCGTCAACCGCTCGACGGTACGCGAAGGCATTCGCGTGCTCGAGGAGGGCGGGCTGATCCGCCGCGATTCCAGCCGCCGGCTGCAGGCCTGCCTGCCGCGCTACAACAAGCTCGCGACGCGCCTGTCCCGCGCGCTGATCCTGCACGAGGTGACGTTCCGCGAACTGTTCGAGACCTCGATGACGCTGGAGGTCGCGAGCGTCGAGGGTGCGGTGGAGCGCGCGACCGAGGAGAACATCGCCGAGCTCGCCGGCAATCTCGAGCGCAGCGCGGCTGTCGTCGGCAATCCCGCTGCGCTTGCCGAGCTCGATGCGGAATTCCATGTGCTGATGGCCAAGGCCTCGCAGAACCGCGTGCTGCAGCTGGCGCGCGAGCCCGCCGCGCAACTGTTCTTTCCGACCACCGAGATGATCGTGGGCGGCGTGCCGGAGGGCGGCGCGCGGCTGGTCGAGGCGCACCATCATCTGCTCGACGCGATCAAGCGGCGCGACAAGGAGGCCGGCGTGCTGTGGACGCGGCGGCATTTGCAGGACTGGCGGCGCGGCTTCGAGAAGATCGCCTCGCTCGATCGCTCGGTCGAGCACACCTACATGGAACACGCTTACGCCGCGCGGCAATAGGGACGGCGCGGCCAAGACAAGACGAAAACAACGACAACAAGCACATTCGGGAGGGACAAATGAGCGGAGACATCGCAGCAACCATCCAGCGCGCCCGCGAGCACAGCATCGGCGATCTGTTGCGCCGGTCGGCGAAGCGCTACCCCGGCAAGACCGCGCTGATCTGCGGCGAGGTGAGCTGGAGCTTTGCGGAGATGGACACGATCTGCAATCGGCTCGGCCGCGGCTTGCTCGGGCTTGGCGTTGCGAAGGGCGATCGCGTCGCGGTGCTGTCGCGCAACTCGCACGGCTTCGCCGCGCTGCGCTTTGCGGTGGCGCGGATCGGCGCCATCCTGGTGCCGATCAACTTCATGCTCAATCCGGACGAGATCAATTTCATCCTCGCCAATTCCGGCGCCAAGCTGCTCGCGGTCGGCCCCGATTTCGTGGAGACGGCGCACGCTGCGGCCGCCAAGGGCTCGGCGGTCGAGACCTTGGTCTGGCTGCCGGGCGAGGATCCCGCCAACGCGCCCGACGGCATCACGACATTCGACAGCCTGTTGCACAGCGACGCGTCGGCGCCGGATGTCTCGGTGGACAGCCGCGATGCAGCGCAAATTATCTACACCAGCGGCACCGAGTCGCTGCCGAAGGGCGCGATCCTCACCCATGAAGCCGTCATGTGGCAGTATGTCAGCTGCATCATCGACGGCGGCATGGCGACCGACGACACGGTGCTGCACGCGCTGCCGCTCTATCACTGCGCGCAGCTCGACGTGTTCCTGGGGCCCGCGATCTATCTCGGCGCCACCAGCCTCATTACCGGCAAGCCGGTGCCCGACAATGTCCTGGCGCTGATCGCGGCCCACAAGATCAATGCGTTCTTCGCGCCGCCGACGATCTGGATCGCGATGCTGCGCTCGGGCGCGTTCGACCGCACCGACCTGTCGACCCTGCGCAAGGGCTATTACGGTGCCTCGATCATGCCGGTCGAGGTGCTGCTCGAGTTGCAGCGGCGGCTGCCCAACGTGAAGTTCTGGAATTTCTACGGCCAGACCGAGATCGCGCCGCTCGCGACCGTGCTGACGCCGCAGGACCAGCTGCCGAAGGCCGGCTCGGCCGGCAAGCCCGCGATCAATGTCGAGACGCGGGTGGTCAGGCCGGACATGACCGACGTCAAGGTCGGGGAGGTCGGCGAGATCGTGCACCGCTCGCCGCATCTGTTGTCCGGCTACTACAATGATCCGGTCAAGACCGCGGCGGCGTTCGCCGGCGGCTGGTTTCATTCCGGCGACCTCGCGGTCGTCGATGCCGACGGTTACATCAGCGTCGTCGATCGCGTGAAGGACATGATCAAGAGCGGCGGTGAGAATGTCGCGAGCCGCGAGGTCGAGGAGATGATCTACCGGTTACCTTCGGTTTCGGAGGTCGCGGTGGTCGGGCTGCCTGATCCGCGCTGGATCGAGGCGGTGACCGCGATCGTCGTGGTCAAGGCCGGTGAGAGCCTCGATGCCGACGCCGTCATCAAGCATTGCGCGGCGTCGATGGCCCATTTCAAGGTGCCGAAGCAGGTCATCTTCGTGGATGCCTTGCCGAAGAATCCGAGCGGCAAGCTGCTCAAGCGCGAGCTGCGCCAGCGCTATGTCGGCGGCGCCACGCTCGACCAGGCGGTGCAGAAGAGCTTCGCCGGCTAGGCTGTCTATTGGCCAGCTGCCGCCGGCGCCTTGTCCGACCATTCCGGCGGCAAGCCAAGCTTGCCGGCGGCCATTCCGACCAGGCCGGGACTGCGGCCGAACGCCTCGCAGGCCGCGTATTTTGGCTTGCCGCCGAGCGTTGCGCCAATCTTGTCGAACGATGGCAGCTCCGGCGCCTTTCCGAATGGCGTCGCACCGGTGACGACGAGCTTGCTGAAATCGTCACTGAAGGAAGGGGCGAGATCGTAGGCGTCACCGGCGCTCGAGACCATCGGCGAGTTGGTGAACGAATTCGCCCCGCGGGCCCAGATCATCGCCGCCTGCTGGCGGCTGGCCTGATCCCGCACCTCGGCTTCGACGGTCAAGCTGCCAAGCCCGACCGGCAACCGCGGCACCGGCACCGGCACTCCCGCGCCGAGCGCGCTCGGCAGGAAGCTGACCACCTTGGAGGTGCCCGCCGCGACCTCGTCGGTGGGGGCCGCCTGGGTGACAAGCGCGTGCACGGACAGATCCGCGGGCTGATCGGGGCCGACGACCTGAAGCCGCTCGCTCAGGCCGACGCACAGCGAACGATCGATCGCGTTGGCCACCAGGTGTCTCTGCTCCTGGGACAGAGTCGGCGATGCTGTCTGCGAGAAGGTCGTCGGTACGATCCGCACCGTCTTCGCAGCGAGGACCTCGTCCTTGTTGACGCGAACCAGCGATTTCGCCAGCACGCCGTCGGACGGCGCGAGATTGTCGTAGGATGCCAGTGACCCGCCCCGCGTCATCGGTGCGCTGGCACAGCCTGACAACAACACCACCGCAACCGCAGCGCCGGCAAGCAGGGATGACCGATTGGGCTGACCATTGCGCGACGCCCGGCCCGTGCTCCGCGCATCAGCCGCAGCGTCCGGCAGAAATTCGACTCTCATGTACCCCTCGAACGACCGCTCACCCCACGAACGATCGCACGTCACGATAGAGCAGGGCCGCCCGGGTCGGGATTAAGAGATATTAAGTCAGATGTAGCTCGCGAAACCGCGCGACCTATTTGAGCCACATTTGGCCGTGCAGGCTTAACAAAACGCTATATTTGCGCGCTGCGCATTTGGGGCCGAGGCCTCTAAAATGCCGTGATGCAAATCCTGGAATATGACCTCGTGGCTTTCCCCGTCACCAACGCACGCATCCTCTGCGTCGAGGACGATGCCGATATCGCGCGCATGCTGGCCGAGGTGCTTGAGGACAACGGCTTCAGGCCGGTGCTGGTCGGCTCGGCCGTGGAGATGGATGCGCTGCTCAAGCGCGAGAGTTTTGATCTCGTCGTGCTCGACGTGATGCTGCCGGGCGAGGATGGGCTGAGCATCTGCCGGCGCCTGCGCATGTCGTCTTCGATTCCGATCATCATGGTCACCGCGCGCGGCGAGGACATCGACCGCATCCTCGGCCTCGAGCTCGGTGCCGACGACTACGTCACCAAGCCGTTCAATTCGCGCGAACTGGTCGCCCGTATCCGGGCACTGCTGCGCCGCGTCGAGAGCGGCGCCTCGTCGCGCTCACGGCCGCGTCCCTTGACCTTCGCCGGATGGCGCATCAACCCCACCACACGTGAGTTGCATGACCCCGCGGGCGTCCGGATCACGCTGACCGGTGCCGAGTTCGATCTGCTGCTGGCGTTCTGCCGCAATCCGGGACAGGTACTGTCGCGCGAGCAGCTGATCGAGCAGGCCTTCGGCGGCCTGATTGCATCGGTCGAGCGCAGCGTCGACGTTCATATCAGCCGCATCAGGCAGAAGATCGAGCCGGATCCGAAGGACCGCTCGATGATCAAGACGGTGCGGCTCGGCGGCTACCTGTTCACGCCGGCGGTCGAGCAGATATGATGGGATGGGTGCAGCGGCTGATGCCGCGCAGCGTCGCTGCGCAACTCATGAGCCTCGTCGCGCTCTCGGAATTGATCGGCATCACGCTCGCCGCGGCGACCGTGATCTTTCTGTTTGATTCTCCCTCAGTCAACGACACGCAGAAGTTTCTTGCCGGGCGGGTCGCGGAGCTCACGCAGCTTCTGCGTTTCACGAAGACGCCAGCCGACGCGGATGAACTGCTGGGGGCAGCCAGGCGCGGCGGTCTCGACGTCAGACGCGTCGCGTTGAGCGAACTCGTGCCTCGCACGGTCGGAGAGACGCGGCCGTTTTCCATAAAAGCGTTTCGGCAACTGGCGGCCGAGTCTGGAATTGAGTTGCTGGAGGAGCTGCGCCATCCGGCAGGCTCGTCGTCGCAGGTGGTCGTGAAGCTCGACGACGGCCACGCGCTGATGGCCGACGTCGCGGTCAAGGGCGGCTTCTGGTCCGTTCTGCTCCGCCCGGCGGCCGGGGGCGCGATCATCGTGCTGATATCCATGCTGCTGCTGTCGGTCTATGCGGTGCGTTGGGTGATCGCGCCGCTGGCCGACGTCGCGCGTGCCGCGACCTCGTTCGGCCGCTTGCCGCGGGCTCCCGAGGTGTTGCGCCGGCGCGGTCCGCTCGAAATCGCCCAGGTCGCCGACGCGCTGAACGACATGCGCACGCGTATCGCAGCGCTGCTCGACGACCGCACCCGCATGCTTGCCGCCATCAGCCATGACCTGCGGACGCCGCTGACGCGGCTCAGGCTGCGTACCGAGCGCGTCGGCGACGACACCCTGCGCCCAGCGATGCTGGGCGATATCGCCAAGATGACGCGCATGATCAATGAGACCCTGGAGTATCTGCGCGAGGATGCCCGCTCGGAGGCGGCGTCGTTCATCGACCTGCCGAGCTTCCTGCAGACCATCTGCTCGGACTTCGCCGACATGGGCCACGCGGTATCCTATGCCGGGCCGGCGCGTCTGCCTTATGCCTGTCGGCCCCGCGCGCTGTCGCGCGCCGTCACCAATATCGTGGAGAACGCGGTCAAGCACGGCAGCAAGGTCGCGGTGATGCTTCGCCTCACGGAGGCCGGCCACATCGAGATCGAGGTGGCCGACGACGGTCCGGGCATCCCGCCGGCGCTGCACGACAAGGTGTTCGAGCCCTTCTTCAAGGCCGACAGCGCGCGGCAGGAGGGGGGCTTCGGGCTGGGGCTATCGATCGCGCAGGATATTGCCAAGCGTCATGGCGGCAGCATCGCGTTGAGGCTGCGGGAGCCGAGCGGACTGCTTGTATCGATGCTGCTGCCGCCGAGACCCGGCTTGGCCTAGACCTTGGCCTAGACGAGGCGAGACGAACGATCCTGATCTCGACAGAACGCCAGGGGGGCGCAGAGTGCCGGCTAAGCCCTTGATTTGGAGAGACCAATATCCGATCTGCCCGAACCAGGCGGGCGCCGGGCGCGACCCTGCCGACCTTGACGTTTGGCCGGTCTCGCAGTAGATACCCGGCACTCGCAGCCGGCCCGCTTAGATGGCGGATATCCGGCGCGGCCTAATTCCCCGAACATTCGAGCTCGTTTATCGGCTCAACCTTCCAAACGAGGGCTGGGTCCGCAAGGTCGGCTGTTCGGATTCCTTGAAACGTTGCAATCGTCCGGTAACGGACGCGGATCTCACGATGGCTTTCAGCCCGTTCAAATTCCTGCAGGAAGTGCGCTCGGAGACCGCCAAGGTCACCTGGCCGACGCGCCGCGAGACGACCATCACCACCATCATGGTGTTCGTGATGGTGGCGCTGGCCTCGATCTTCTTCTTCGCCGCGGATCAGATCATCCGCTATCTCATCACCCTGATACTGGGCATCCACTGATGAGCATGGGAACTCAATTGATGGACAAGCGCTGGTACATCGTTCACGCCTATTCGAATTTCGAGAAGAAGGTCGCGGAATCGATCCGTGAGCAGGCCAAGCAGCGCGGGCTGGAAGAGCTGTTCGAGCAGGTGCTGGTGCCGACCGAGAAGGTCACCGAGGTGCGCCGCGGCCGCAAGATCGACGCCGAGCGCAAGTTCTTCCCGGGCTATGTGCTGGTGAAGATGAAGCTGACCGACGAGGCGTTCCATCTGATCAAGAACACCCCGAAGGTGACCGGCTTCCTCGGCGCGGAAAACAAGCCGATGCCGATCTCGGAAGCGGAAGCGATGCGGATCCTGCACCAGGTGCAGGAGGGCGTGGAGCGTCCGAAGGCGTCGGTGTCGTTCGAAATCGGCGAGAACGTGCGCGTGGCCGACGGCCCGTTCGCCTCGTTCTCCGGCGTGGTGGAAGAAATCGACGAGGCGCGCTCGCGCGTGAAGGTCGCGGTGTCGATCTTCGGCCGCGCGACCCCCGTGGAACTGGAATTCGGTCAGGTCGAAAAGGTGGTCTGACCGGACGGCGCGGGGTATATGCCTCGCGTCAAGTAGAGAGGCCGTGGGAGGGAGGAGGCGGTCGCCAGCCCCTTCAACCGAACCACGGAACCTGAAACCGCCGGCCCTGTCCGGCACAACAGGAGTGATAAATGGCAAAGAAAGTGACCGGATACCTGAAGCTTCAGGTCCCGGCCGGTGCGGCGAATCCTTCGCCCCCGATCGGCCCCGCGCTTGGTCAGCGCGGCCTCAACATCATGGAGTTCTGCAAGGCATTCAACGCGCAGACCCAGAAGGAAGAGAAGAACACCCCGATCCCGGTGATCATCACGATCTATGCGGACCGGTCCTTCACCTTCGAGATGAAGACCCCTCCGATGTCCTACTTCCTCAAGCAGGCCGCCAAGATCCAGTCCGGATCGAAGGCGCCGGGCCGTGACAAGGCCGGCAAGGTGACCAAGGCGCAGGTGCGCGAGATCGCCGAGAAGAAGATGAAGGACTTGAATTGCGACAACATCGAATCGGCCATGAAGATGGTCGAGGGCTCTGCCCGTTCGATGGGTCTGGAAGTTGCGGGGTAACGGGCCATGTCAATCGGAAAGCGTTTGAAGAAGGCCCGCGAGGGCGTCGATCGCGAGAAGCTCTATCCGCTCGCGGATGCCATCAAGATGGTCAAGGAGCGCGCCAAGTCGAAGTTCGATGAGACGATCGAGATCGCGATCAATCTCGGCGTCGACCCGCGCCACGCCGACCAGATGGTCCGCGGCGTCGTCAACCTGCCGAACGGTACCGGCCGTACGCTGCGCGTCGGCGTGTTCGCGCGCGGCGCCAAGGCTGAGGAAGCCAAGGCCGCCGGTGCCGACGTCGTCGGTGCCGAAGACCTCGTCGAGAAGGTGCAGGGCGGCGCGATCGATTTCGATCGTTGTATCGCCACGCCCGACATGATGCCGCTGGTCGGCCGCCTCGGTAAGGTGCTCGGTCCGCGCGGCATGATGCCGAACCCGAAGATCGGCACCGTGACCATGGACGTCACCAACGCCGTGAAGGGCGCCAAGGGCGGCTCGGTCGAGTTCCGCGTCGAGAAGGCCGGCATCGTGCAGGCCGGCATCGGCAAGGCATCGTTCTCCGAGGACAAGCTGGTCGAGAACGTCAAGGCGCTCGCGGATGCGGTCTCCAAGGCGAAGCCGGCAGGCTCCAAGGGCACCTACATCCAGCGCGTGGCGGTTTCCTCCACCATGGGCCCGGGCGTGAAGGTCGAGCCGGGTACGATCCTCGGCTGAGATCCTTGGCCGTGACGAGATAAAAGGGGCGGGACCGGGCAACCGGTTCCGCCCTTTGTTTTGCAGGAGCGTTTTCCAGCGAAGTGGGTACCGGTTCGCGTGAAGAAGACGCGTCAGAACAACCAGCTGAAGCCTCTCGCAGGAAAGAAGAACAATGCCCGATAAGGTCCTGGTCTATTCGCGTTTTCCCAAGGCTCAGCTGATCCGCTTCGGCGAGCGCTATGAGCTGCTGAACACGGCAGGCAAGCGATTGGACGAAGCGTTCCCGGCGGCCGAGCTCGCCGAGATCCGCGCCATGATCACGGCAGGCGGCACCGCGCTCGGCACCGAGGCCATGGACATGCTGCCGAAGCTCGGCGCGATCGTCTGCTACGGCACCGGCTATGACGGCGTCGATCTCGCCGCCGCCGCGAAGCGCGGCATCGCGGTCGGTCACAGCCCCGGTGCCAATGCGGCGTCGGTCGCGGACACCGCAGTCACCTTGATGCTGGCGTCGGTGCGGCGGCTGCTGGTGGCTGACAATTATGTGCGGAGCGGTGATTGGGCCGGTGCAAAGCCGTCGCCGATGATGCGGCCGCAGGCCGGCATGCGCGGCCGCAAGGTCGGCGTCTACGGCATGGGCGAGATCGGCCGCAAGATCGCCGCCCGCGTCGCCGCCTTCGAGACCGAGGTCGGCTATTTCAGCCGCTCGAAGCACGACGTGCCCTATCAATACCTTCCGACGCTGGAGGCGCTCGCCGATTGGTGCAGTGTGTTGATGATCGCCGTGCGCGCCGGCGCCGAGACCGAGCATGCGGTCAACGCCGACATCCTGCGCCGGCTCGGCGGCGACGGCTTCGTCGTCAACATCTCGCGCGGCTCGGTGGTCGACCAGCAGGCCCTGGTCGCGGCGCTGACCGACGGCGTGATCGCCGGTGCCGGCCTCGACGTGTTCGCCAGGGAGCCGCATGCCCCCGACGCGCTGACCGCGTTGCCGAACGTGGTACTGTCGCCGCATCTCGGCGGCCACACGCTGGAATCGCACGTGGCGATGCAGGATTGCGTGCTCGCCAATCTCGACGCGTTCTTTGCCGGCAAGCCGCTCGCCTATCCGGTGGCGACGGCGTCCTGACCGGAGCTTCAGTTCCGGCGCGGCGCGTGGCACAGCTTGTCCGGGTTGCGGACGATGTAGATCGCCGCAATCCGGCCAGTCTCGCCGTCGATCGCCATGCTCAGCGTGTGGTCGACTTCGCCATCGAGGAAGATCAGCGCGCCCGCGCTGCCATTGACCATCATCGGTTCGACGCGAACCTCGCTGCCGGCGTTCTTGCCGGCGATGCCGATGATGAAGCGGACGATCTTCTCGGCCCCCTTGATCGGCTTCAGCGCCGCCAGCTTGCGGCCGCCGCCGTCGGTGATCGCAATGGCATCCTCGCGCAGCAGGTTGGCGAGGGCGGAGACGTCGCCGCTGGCCGCGGCCTTGCAGAATGCCGTCAGCAGCCGTGCGTGGCCTTCGGGCGGCTCGGCGGGAACAGGGCGGTTGTCGCGAACCGATCGGCGGGCGCGCGCGGCGAGCTGCCGGCAAGCCGCCTCGCTGCGCTCGAGCGTGCGGGCGACTTCCGCAAACGGCCGGTCGAACACGTCGTGCAGCAGGAACGCGGCACGCTCGAGCGGCGTTAGGGCGTCGAGCGCCAGCATCAGCGCGAAGGAGAGATCGTCGGCGAGTTCGGTTGCCGCCTCGGCCGACAGCGCCTCGTCGAACACCGGCTCGGGCAACCAGGCGCCGACATAGAGCTCGCGCTGGGCGCGGGCGCTCTTCAGCCGGTCGAGACAGAGCCGGGTCACCACCGTGACCAGGAACGCCTCGGGATTGCGAACGTCGTCCGCCGCGGCGAACCGCAGCCAGGCGTCCTGCACCACGTCGTCGGCATCGCCGCGGCTGCCGAGCATGCGATAGGCAAGCCCGGTCAGCCGCGTCCGATACGGACCCAGCGGGTCGCGCTCAGGCCGCCTGCTTGATGACATCGATCTGATGGCCGGCCACGGTCACGCGGCGACACTCCCTGGCATATCCCAGCGCCAGCTTCATCATGGGGAAGATGCGGCCGATTTGTAGGGCCAAAGCGAGGTCGATCACGCCTTTTTCGCCCCAGCGCGCGCGAACCGCGTCGCGGCAGGCATCGTCGTCGGTCGAGCGCTGCACGATCGCCTGCGCGAAGCGGAAACCGAGCGCGGTGTCCGCGGTCATGGCGGCAACGTCACGCCGGAGCACGGCGGTGACCTGCTGCTCCGCCATTCCGGCTCCGATTGCCATGTCGACGACCAGTTGCGCACAGGGACCGCAATCTTCGGCCAGGGCGCCGGTCAGCTTGGCGGCATAGAAGGCCTCAACCGGCGCGACGGCGCGGTAGGCGGCGGCCTTCATTGCGGCGGCGAATTTGAAGAACGCGGCGGGCGATTCCTTGAGCATGATCTCGAGATAGGTGGTGTCGTAGCCGTAGCGCCTGGAATAGGCGCGCAGCAAGCGGCGCGCGATGAAGCTACGCATGTCGGTCTCCTTGATTTGGCAGGGCGGAATAGAGGGCAAGTGCCGCGGGCAGGACGACCGCCACCAGATCGGATGCGGCATGGCGGTCGTGGCCGGCGGCGATCATCACGAGGTGCAGCGCGCCGTGGCCGGCCAGGAACGCGGCGCCCGCGACCGCTGCCGGCCACCAGGCCGGCCACAAGGCTCGCGCCGCCAGGCCGAGCCCGGCCGCGATGAAGGCGATGCCGACGTCCTGGACCAAATGAGGGTTGAACGGACCAGTATCGGCGGCGCCGGGCACCAGCGACCACCAGGTGGAACCGGCTGACAGCATCACCAGCCCATTGGCGAGGTTGAATAGGGCGAGAATTCCTGCAATCCATCGTTTCATGCGAACCTCCAGCGCCCAGACGAGCCAGGGCATCGGGGCGTGACGCCGTCCGGGAAGAAATTTTTTGCTGGGCCGGGCAGATCGCCGAACTGGTCTGAAATTTGCTCTTGGCAAGCAGGGCAGGACCGGCTACATAGCGCCTTCCGGGCGTGCTGGCACTTGCTGGCATGTCCGTGCTCGCATTCCGAAAACCTGAGATGATAGGAGATCATTCCTTTCCGCATGCCCGCAAGGATGCTCGAAAGGAAGGAGACCCGTCGCCTCCAGAGGAATGAGAGCAGGGGCCTTCAGCATGCTGAAGCGCCTCGATCCTGTCCAAGACTGCAGGCGCCCGCGAGAACTTCGTGTTTTCAACGGCTTAATCGTATGGCCTGCATAGACGGGTGAAGACCGGATTTTGCACTCCAGGTCGCGGATCGTTCGCGGCTTGAGAGGCTGGTTTGGTTCGAACCTCGACAGCCCATGGCCGCAAGGCTCTGGGAGGGCAGGCTTCTAGATGTCGTCTTGCCCGGCGTGTCCGAAGGGTCTTGCACCCTGCGGATCAGGTTTAGGGCGGGACGATGGGTGCAACCCGGCGGTCCTGCCTTCGCGGAAAGGCCGCCAACCGGAAAGAGCTTGCTGTGGAACGAGCGGCAAAAAAAGAGTCGGTCGAACAACTTAACGAGGTCTTCAAGACCACGTCGGTTGCGATCGTTGCTCACTATTCCGGCCTCACCGTGGCCCAGATGCAGAAGCTGCGCATGCAGATGAAGCAGGCGGGTGCATCGGTGAAGGTCTCGAAGAACCGTCTCGCCAAAATTGCTCTTGAAGGCACTGACGTCGTAGCCATCGGCTCCCTGCTGAAGGGGCCGACCGTGATCGCCACTTCGAACGATCCGGTTGCGGCGCCAAAGGTTGCCGTCGAATTCGCCAAGGCGAACGAGAAGTTCGTCATCCTCGGCGGCTCGATGGGTAAAACCGTCCTGAATGTCGACAGCGTGAAGGCGCTCGCCTCACTGCCGTCGCTCGACGAACTGCGCGGCAAGATCGTTGGCCTCCTCGTGGCGCCGGCGACCAAGCTTGCTCAGCTCTCGAATGCGCCCGCGGCCAAGCTCGCACGCGTCATTCAGGCTCATGCCTCAAAGAGCGAAGCGGCCTGACCCCTTCGCTAATCTCAAACCTGGTTCGAACCAAACGTTTAAGGAACTGAACAATGGCTGATCTGCAGAAAATCGTCGACGACCTCTCGAGCCTCACCGTGCTCGAAGCGGCCGAACTGGCCAAGCTCCTCGAAGAAAAGTGGGGCGTGTCCGCCGCTGCCGCCGTCGCGGTTGCTGGCCCGGCTGCCGGCGGCGCTGCCGCTGCTCCGGCTGAAGAGAAGACCGACTTCACCGTCGTGCTGGCTGCCGCCGGCGACAAGAAGATCGAGGTCATCAAGGAAGTCCGCGCCATCACTGGCCTGGGCCTGAAGGAAGCCAAGGACCTCGTCGAAGGCGCTCCGAAGCCCGTCAAGGAAGGCGTGAACAAGGAAGAAGCCGACAAGATCAAGGCCCAGCTCGAGAAGGCTGGCGCCAAGGTCGACCTCAAGTAATGCGCGATCCGGGAGCGCCTCCGGGCGCTCCCGGGCCATGCAAGCGACGTGCGACAGGTTGTCGCGTGGCGCGCCGGACACAAAAAAGTGTGGGGATCCGTGGACTTAACCCTCGAATCTCCTTTATTGCCATCCCATATCGGGTTGGCAGCGGAAAAACACGGTAGGCGGCGGGGACGGCAGGGTCCTCGGCGGAAGCCGTTGGGAGACAGTCAGATTTCGGGCTTTTTCAGTCCGTAAAGCGGAGCGTTTGGACGAGCGGGTGCAGTGATGCGCCCCGCGCGTTGTTTTGCGTTTTGGAGGTGGTCGGGGCCGGGACGGGGATTTAATTCCTGACTTTGCGCTTCGTTCCTTCGAGACGATTCGAAATTCAACCCGGGGCCGATGGCAGTCGCGCCCGGAAGGTTCGCCCCATAAAGGCGACGAAAATGAGAGGCCACGATGGCGCAGCAGACATTCACCGGTCGCAAACGCGTACGCAAGTTTTTCGGTCACATCAAGGAAGTCGCCGAGATGCCGAACCTCATCGAGGTTCAGAAGGCGTCCTATGACCAGTTCCTGATGGTTGACGAGCCGACCGGCGGTCGGCTCGACGAGGGCCTGCAGGCGGTGTTCCGTTCGGTGTTCCCGATTTCGGATTTCTCCGGCACCTCGATGCTCGAATTCGTCCGCTACGAGTTCGAACAGCCGAAATATGACGTCGACGAGTGCCGCCAGCGCGGCATGACCTTTGCTGCGCCGCTCAAGGTGACGCTGCGCCTCATCGTGTTCGATATCGACGAGGAAACCGGCGCCAAGTCGGTCAAGGACATCAAGGAGCAGGACGTCTACATGGGCGACATCCCGCTCATGACGATGAACGGCACCTTCGTCGTCAACGGCACCGAGCGCGTCATCGTCTCGCAGATGCACCGTTCGCCCGGCGTGTTCTTCGACCACGACAAGGGCAAGACCCATTCGTCCGGCAAGCTGCTGTTTGCCGCGCGCGTGATTCCGTATCGCGGTTCCTGGCTCGACATCGAGTTCGACGCCAAGGACATCGTGTTCGCGCGCATTGACCGCCGCCGCAAGCTGCCCGTGACCTCGCTGATGTACGCGCTCGGTCTCGACGGCGAGCAGATCCTGTCGACCTTCTACAAGAAGATCACCTACAAGCGGACCAAGGACGGATGGCGCGTGCCGTTCGATGCCAACCGCTTCCGCGGCTATTCGACCGTCAACGACCTGATCGACGCCGACACCGGCAAGGTGGTGCTCGAGGCCGGCAAGAAGCTGACCGTGCGCCAGGCGCGCCAGCTTCAGGAGAAGGGCCTGAAGGCGCTGCGCATGTCGGACGAGGAGCTCGTCGGCAACTATCTCGCCGAGGATCTCGTCAACCCGAAGACCGGTGAGATCTACGCCGAAGCCGGCGAGGAGATCACCGAGAAGTCGCTCAAGGTGCTGAACGAGCAGGGCTACAAGGACCTGCCGCTGCTCGACATCGACCACGTCAATGTCGGCGCCTACATCCGCAACACGCTGTCGGCCGACAAGAACATGACGCGCGAGGACGCGCTGTTCGACATCTACCGCGTGATGCGTCCGGGCGAGCCGCCGACGCTGGATTCGGCGCAGGCGATGTTCCAGTCGCTGTTCTTCGACGCCGAGCGCTACGACCTCTCTGCGGTCGGCCGCGTCAAGATGAACATGCGCCTCGAGCTCGATGCGCCCGATACCCATCGCACGCTGCGCAAGGAAGACATCCTGGCGGTCATCAAGACGCTGGTCGACCTGCGCGACGGCAAGGGCGAGATCGACGACATCGACCATCTCGGCAACCGCCGGGTGCGCTCGGTCGGCGAGCTCATGGAGAACCAGTACCGGATCGGCCTGCTCCGCATGGAGCGCGCGATCAAGGAGCGCATGTCGAGCGTCGATATCGACACCGTGATGCCGCAGGACCTGATCAACGCCAAGCCCGCGGCTGCCGCGGTGCGCGAGTTCTTCGGCTCCTCGCAGCTGTCGCAGTTCATGGACCAGACCAACCCGCTGTCGGAAATCACCCACAAGCGGCGCCTGTCGGCGC
Organism: Bradyrhizobium sp. UFLA01-814; assembly: GCF_046718885.1. Lineage (NCBI taxonomy): Bacteria > Pseudomonadati > Pseudomonadota > Alphaproteobacteria > Hyphomicrobiales > Nitrobacteraceae > Bradyrhizobium > Bradyrhizobium sp. UFLA01-814. The sequence goes on from NZ_JAQOSR010000041.1 coordinate 22,203, forward strand.
TTGGCCCGGGCGGTCTGACCCGCGAGCGTGCCGGCTTCGAAGTCCGCGACGTGCATCCGACGCATTACGGCCGTATCTGCCCGATTGAAACGCCGGAAGGTCCGAACATCGGCCTGATCAACTCGCTGGCGACGTTCGCGCGCGTCAACAAGTACGGCTTCGTCGAGACGCCCTATCGCAAGATCAAGGACGGCCGGGTCACCGACGAGGTGGTCTATCTGTCGGCGATGGAAGAGGGCCGCTACCGCGTCGCGCAGGCCAACGTGCCGCTCGATGCCAAGGGCCGCTTCACCGACGACCTCGTGGTCTGCCGTCATGCCGGCGAAGTGCTGCCGGTGACGCCGGACAAGGTCGACTACATGGACGTGTCGCCGAAGCAGCTGGTTTCGGTCGCCGCGGCGCTGATCCCGTTCCTCGAGAACGACGACGCCAACCGCGCGCTGATGGGCTCGAACATGCAGCGCCAGGCGGTGCCGCTGGTTCGCGCCGAGGCGCCGTTCGTCGGCACCGGCATGGAAGGCGTGGTCGCCCGTGACTCGGGCGCGGCGATTGCCGCGCGCCGCTCGGGCGTGATCGACCAGATCGACGCCACCCGCGTTGTGATCCGCGCCACCGAGGATCTCGATCCGACCAAGTCGGGCGTCGATATCTACCGGCTGATGAAGTACCAGCGCTCCAACCAGTCGACCTGCATCAACCAGCGTCCGCTGGTGAAGGTCGGCGACATCGTCAAGAAGGGCGACATCATCGCCGACGGTCCGTCGACCGATCTCGGCGAGCTCGCGCTCGGCCGCAACGTGCTGGTCGCGTTCATGCCGTGGAACGGCTACAACTTCGAAGACTCGATCCTGCTCTCCGAGCGGATCGTGAAGGACGACGTCTTCACCTCGATTCACATCGAGGAGTTCGAGGTGATGGCCCGCGACACCAAGCTCGGTCCTGAGGAAATCACCCGCGACATTCCGAACGTCTCGGAAGAAGCGCTGAAGAACCTCGACGAAGCCGGTATCGTCTACATCGGTGCGGAAGTCCGCGCCGGCGACATCCTGGTCGGCAAGATCACGCCGAAGGGCGAGAGCCCGATGACGCCGGAAGAGAAGCTGCTGCGCGCCATCTTCGGCGAGAAGGCCTCCGACGTCCGCGACACCTCGCTGCGCGTGCCTCCGGGCGTGCAGGGCACGATCGTGGAAGTCCGCGTGTTCAACCGCCACGGCGTCGACAAGGACGAGCGTGCGCTGGCGATCGAGCGCGAGGAGATCGAGCGTCTGGCCAAGGACCGCGACGACGAGCAGGCGATCCTGGACCGCAACGTCTACAGCCGCCTCGCCGAGCTTCTGGAGAACCGCCAGGGCATCGCCGGCCCGAAGGGCTTCAAGAAGGATACCAAGATCACCCGCGCGGTGCTCGACGAGTATCCGAAGTCGCAGTGGTGGCTGTTCGCCTCGCCGAACGACAAGCTGATGGCCGAGATCGAGGCCATGCGGAAGCAGTACGACGAGTCGAAGAAGGGCCTCGAGCAGCGCTTCCTCGACAAGGTCGAGAAGCTGCAGCGTGGCGACGAGCTGCCGCCCGGCGTGATGAAGATGGTCAAGGTCTTCGTCGCGGTGAAGCGCAAGATCCAGCCCGGCGACAAGATGGCCGGCCGTCACGGCAACAAGGGTGTGGTGTCGAAGATCGTGCCGATCGAGGACATGCCGTTCCTCGAGGACGGAACGCATGCCGACATCGTGCTCAATCCGCTCGGCGTGCCTTCGCGCATGAACGTCGGTCAGATCCTCGAGACCCATCTCGGTTGGGCCTGCGCCGGCCTCGGCAAGCGCATCGGGCAGACCATCGACGCCTATTATCACAAGCAGGATCTCAAGCCGCTGCGCGAGACCCTGAAGAAGATCTATGGCGAGGATGAAACCATCAAGTCGCTGAACGACAACGAGCTGGTCGAGCTCGGCCGCAATCTGAGCCACGGCGTGCCGATCGCAACGCCGGTGTTCGACGGCGCCAAGGAGGCCGACATCGAGGAGATGCTGAAGCTCGCGGGCTTCGACGCCTCCGGCCAGTCGACCGTTTATGACGGCCGTACCGGCGATCAGTTCGATCGTAAGGTGACGATGGGCTACATCTACATGCTCAAGCTGCACCACCTCGTGGACGACAAGATCCACGCGCGTTCGATCGGTCCGTACTCGCTCGTCACCCAGCAGCCGCTGGGCGGCAAGGCGCAGTTCGGCGGCCAGCGCTTCGGCGAAATGGAGGTCTGGGCGCTTGAAGCCTACGGCGCCGCCTACACGCTGCAGGAGATGCTGACCGTGAAGTCGGACGACGTCGCCGGCCGTACCAAGGTGTACGAGGCGATCGTGCGCGGCGACGACACCTTCGAGGCCGGTATTCCGGAATCGTTCAACGTGCTGGTCAAGGAAATGCGCTCGCTCGGCCTCAACGTCGACCTGCACAATTCCAAGGTGGGACCGGCGTCGACGTCGGAAGCGGCCGAGTAACGCTGTGATCATGCCCGGCGCGAAACGCGCCGGGCCTCCGCACTCCGCTCGGACGTTGGGCGGGGCGCGCGCTGAATAGAAGTTTCGAATTTGCTGCCGGTGACGATCGGCACGCGAGGAGAAGACCATGAATCAAGAGATTATGAATCTTTTCAATCCGACGACGCCGGCCCAGGTCTTCGACCAGATCCGGATTTCGATCGCGTCTCCGGAGAAGATTCTGTCCTGGTCGTACGGCGAGATCAAGAAGCCGGAGACCATCAACTACCGCACCTTCAAGCCGGAGCGTGACGGCCTGTTCTGCGCGCGCATCTTCGGGCCGATCAAGGACTACGAGTGCTTGTGCGGCAAGTACAAGCGGATGAAGTACAAGGGCATCATCTGCGAGAAGTGCTCGGTCGAGGTGACGCTGTCGCGCGTCCGGCGCGAGCGCATGGGCCATATCGAGCTGGCGGCGCCGGTCGCCCACATCTGGTTCCTGAAGTCGCTGCCCTCGCGCATCGGCCTGTTGCTCGACATGACGCTGAAGGATCTCGAGCGGATCCTCTACTTCGAATACTACGTCGTGCTCGAGCCGGGTCTCACTGCGCTGAAGGACCGTCAGCTGCTGTCTGAAGACGAGTATCTGAAGGCGCAGGACGAGTACGGCCAGGATTCCTTCACCGCCATGATCGGCGCCGAGGCGATCCGCGAGCTGCTCAAGGGGCTCGAGCTCGAAAAGCTCGAGGCGACGCTGCGTGCCGACATGGCGGAGACCGACTCCGACATCAAGCACAAGAAGCTCGCCAAGCGTCTGAAGATCGTCGAGGCCTTCCGTGTCTCCGGCAACAAGCCGGAATGGATGATCATGACGGTCGTGCCGGTGATTCCGCCGGACCTGCGTCCGCTGGTGCCGCTCGACGGCGGCCGGTTCGCGACCTCCGACCTCAACGACCTGTACCGCCGCGTCATCAACCGCAACAACCGCTTGAAGCGGCTGATGGAACTGCGTGCGCCGGACATCATCATCCGCAACGAAAAGCGCATGCTGCAGGAGGCCGTCGACGCGCTGTTCGACAACGGCCGCCGCGGCCGCGTCATCACCGGCGCCAACAAGCGTCCGCTGAAGTCGCTCGCCGACATGCTGAAGGGCAAGCAGGGCCGGTTCCGCCAGAACCTGCTCGGCAAGCGCGTCGACTATTCCGGCCGCTCGGTGATCGTGGTCGGTCCCGAGCTGCGCCTGCACCAGTGCGGCCTGCCGAAGAAGATGGCGCTCGAGCTGTTCAAGCCGTTCATCTACTCGCGGCTCGACGCCAAGGGTCTGTCCACCACGGTGAAGCAGGCCAAGAAGCTGGTCGAGAAGGAGCGCCCGGAGGTCTGGGATATCCTCGACGAGGTGATCCGCGAGCATCCGGTGCTGCTCAACCGCGCGCCGACGCTGCATCGCCTCGGCATCCAGGCGTTCGAGCCGGTGCTGATCGAGGGCAAGGCGATCCAGCTGCATCCGCTGGTCTGCGCCGCCTTCAACGCCGACTTCGACGGCGACCAGATGGCCGTGCACGTTCCGCTGTCGCTCGAAGCGCAGCTGGAAGCGCGCGTCCTGATGATGTCGACCAACAACATCCTGCATCCGGCGAACGGCCAGCCGATCATCGTGCCGTCGCAGGACATCGTGCTCGGCCTCTACTACGTCTCGATCATGCGCGAAGGCCTGCCCGGCGAGGGCAAGATCTTCGGCGACATGGCCGAGCTCGAGCACGCCCTGCATTCGAAGGTCATCCACCTCCACACCAAGATCAAGTACCGGTGGGAAGGCCTCGACGAGGAAGGCAAGCAGTCCAAGCGCTGGATCGAGACCACCGCCGGTCGCGTCATGCTCGGCAACCTGCTGCCGAAGAGCACCAAGATCTCGTACGACATCATCAACAAGCTGATGACCAAGCGCGAGATCTCCGGCGTGATCGACCAGGTCTACCGTCACTGCGGTCAGAAGGAGACCGTGATCTTCTGCGACCGCATCATGGCGCTCGGCTTCTACAACGCCTTCAAGGCGGGCATCTCGTTCGGCAAGGACGACATGGTCGTGCCGGCGTCGAAGTGGAAGATCGTGGACCAGACCCGTACGCTGGCGAAGGATTTCGAGCAGCAGTACAATGACGGCCTGATCACCCATGGCGAGAAGTACAACAAGGTCGTCGACGCCTGGTCGAAGGCCGGTGAAGAAGTCGCCAAGGCGATGATGAAGGAGATCTCGTCCACCAAGAAGACGGCGGCGGGCGCGGATGCCGACATCAACTCGATCTACATGATGGCGCACTCCGGTGCGCGTGGTTCGCCGGCGCAGATGCGCCAGCTCGCCGGCATGCGCGGCCTGATGGCCAAGCCGTCGGGCGAGATCATCGAGACGCCGATCATTTCCAACTTCAAGGAAGGTCTGTCGGTGCTCGAGTACTTCAACTCGACCCACGGCGCCCGCAAGGGTCTCGCGGACACCGCGTTGAAGACCGCGAACTCGGGCTACCTGACCCGCCGTCTGGTCGACGTCGCGCAGGACTGCATCATCACGCAGACCGATTGTGGCACCACGCTCGGCATCAAGATGCGCGCCATCGTCGACGCCGGCACCGTGGTCGCCTCGCTCGGTTCGCGCATCCTGGGCCGCGTGGCCTGCGATGACGTGCGCGATCCCGCCACCAACGAGGTCGTCATCAAGCGCGACACGTTGATGGAGGAGAGCCACGTCGACGCGATCCAGCAGGCCGGCATCCAGGAAGTGAAGATCCGCTCGGCGCTGACCTGCGAGCTGATCAACGGCATCTGCGCCAAGTGCTACGGCCGCGATCTGGCTCGCGGCACGCCGGTCAACCACGGTGAGGCCGTCGGCGTCATCGCGGCGCAGTCGATCGGTGAGCCCGGCACGCAGCTGACGATGCGCACGTTCCACATCGGCGGCGCCGCGCAGCTCAACGAGCAGTCGTTCGTCGAATCGAACTTCGACGGCAAGATCGTGATCAGGAACAAGGCGATCGCCCGCAACAGCGAAGGCAGCCTGGTCGCGATGGTGCGCAACATGGTCGTTGCGATCGTCGATGCCGACGGCACCGAGCGTGCAACCCACCGTATCCAGTACGGTTCGAAGATGCACGTTGACGAAGGCGACATGGTCAAGCGCGGCCAGCGCATCGCCGAGTGGGATCCCTACACCCGCCCGGTGCTGAGCGAAGTCGAGGGCACGATCGGTTTCGAGGATCTGGTCGAAGGCCAGTCGATCTCGGAAACGCTCGACGAATCGACCGGTATCGCCAAGCGCGTGGTCATCGACTGGCGCACGACGCGCGGCGGTTCGGACCTGCGTCCGGCCATCGTGGTCAAGGGCAAGGACGGCAAGGTGATGAAGCTCGCGCGTGGCGGCGATGCCCGCTACATGCTGTCGGTCGATGCCATTCTGTCGGTCGACACCGGCGGAAAGGTGATGCCTGGCGACATCCTGGCGCGTATCTCGACCGAGAGCGCCAAGACGCGTGACATCACCGGCGGTCTGCCGCGGGTGGCGGAACTGTTCGAGGCTCGCAAGCCGAAGGATGCGGCGATCATCGCGGAGACCGCGGGAACGATCCGCTTCGGCCGCGACTACAAGAACAAGCGCCGCATCTCGATCGAGCCGATGGACAAGACCGAGGAGCCGCGCGAGTACCTGATCCCGAAGGGCAAGCACATCCACCTTCAGGACGGCGACATCGTCGAAAAGGGCGATTTCATCGTCGAAGGCAATCCGGCGCCGCACGACATCCTGGCGATCAAGGGCATCGAGGAACTCGCTGCCTATCTGGTCAACGAAATCCAGGAGGTCTACCGGTTGCAGGGCGTGCTCATCAACGACAAGCACATCGAGGTGATTGTCCGTCAGATGCTGCAGAAGGTCGAGGTCACCGACCAGGGCGACACCGACATGATCTCGGGCGAGCAGGTCGACAAGATCGAGTTCGACGCGCTCAACACCAAGGCCAAGGAGGAGGGCAAGAAGCCCGCCACGGGTACGCCGGTTCTGCTCGGCATCACCAAGGCGAGCTTGCAGACCCGCTCCTTCTTCTCGGCGGCGTCGTTCCAGGAGACCACGCGCGTGCTCACCGAAGCTGCCGTCAACGGCAAGGTGGACCCGCTCGAGGGCCTCAAGGAGAACGTCATTGTCGGCCGCCTGATCCCGGCCGGCACCGGCGCCTCGATGGCGCGGATCCGCGAAGTCGCGGTCAAGCGCGACAAGCTGATCCTCGACGAGCGCGAGAAGCAGCAGGCGGCGATCGTGCCGACGGCTCCGGAAGCGGAGCCGCTGGCGCTGCCGCCCGCGGAATAGGCATCCGCAAGACTACGGGTATGGCGAGAAGGCCGGCGTTTAGCCGGCCTTTTTGCTGCTTTCTTTCCTTGCTGCGGTGCAGGGACGCAGTTTGTTCATCTTTCCTTCAGGCAAAAAAGTGCCTTTGCTAGGGTGACTTAGACCGGCTGTTTGGCTCGCGCCGGAGACGACGGAATCCATATGCTCGACTTGGCTATCGTAGGCGGCGGCCCCGGGGGGCTGATGAGCGCCTGGTATTTGAAGCGCAAACTCGGCGACCTCTGCCGCGTTACCATCTTCGAGGCGTCGAACCGCCTCGGCGGCAAAATCGTCACGCGCAAATTCGACACGGCGCCGGCGGTGTATGAGGCCGGCGTCGCCGAGATCTATGATTACTCGATGACGGGGCCGGACCCGCTGCGCGAGCTGATCCAGCATTTCGGCCTGCAGACGATCCCGATGGATGCCGAGCAGGTGCAGCTCGACGGCGAGCTGCTCGCCGACGTTCCCGGCATGCGCCGCAAATACGGGGCGAAGACCGCGTCGGCGATCGAGGCGTTCCGCAAGCGCTGCAGCGACCTGGTGTCGCCGATCGAATATTACGAGGGCGTCGGCGCCCACGACAACGAGCACCCGTGGGCCTACAAGACCGCCGAGCAGGTCCTCGACGAGGAGGTCGAGGACGCGACCGCCAAGCGCTTCTTCAAGGTGATGGCGCGTTCCGACATTGCGACCGAGAGCCACAACACCAACGGCCTCAACGCGCTGAAGAACTATGTGATGGACGTCGACGGCTATATCGGCCTGTATTCGATCCAGAACGGCAACGAGCAGCTGATCGATTGTCTGCGCTCGGAAGTCAGCGCCGACATCCAGCTCAACCATCGTGTGCTCAAGGTCGGCAAGACCGCCGATGGCCGCTACCAGCTCAACATGATGAACGGCAAGGGGCCGGAGACGCGCGACTTCGATCTCGTGCTGGTCTGCCTGCCGCACTCCTGGCTCGCGACCATGCGCTGGGACGGCGAGCAGCTGCGCAAGTCGATGGTCAAGCACGTCGCCTATTTCGACCGGCCCGCGCATTATCTGCGGGTCTCGATCCTGTTCGACGAGCCGTTCTGGGGCGAGAAGATCCCGGGCGCCTGGTTCATGTCGGAGGCGTTCGGCGGCTGCTGCGTCTACAACGAGGGCGCGCGCCACGATGTCGGCAAGCACGGCGTGCTGAACTGGCTGATCGCAGGCTCGGATGCGCTTGCCTTCGCCAATCTCAGCGACCAGGAACTGATCGACGCCGCGTTGAAGTCGCTGCCGGCCTCGCTCGGCGATGCGCGCGAGCATTTCCTGGAAGGCAAGATCCATCGCTGGCTGTCGTCGGTCAACGCGCTGCCGGGCGGCCTGCCGGTGCGCGACGTCATGACCAACCACCGGCCCGAGCCGAAGGAGCACCCCGGCATCGTGGTGGTCGGCGACTATCTGTTCGATTCGACGCTGAACGGACTGCTCGATTCCTCCGATGCCGCGACCGACATCATCCTCACCGAGATGATGCGGCTGCGCCGTACCCGCGCGCAGGACGAGAGCGCGCTGTCCGACAAGATCGACCGCAGCTATTTCGACAATTATCGCGGCGTCGGCCCCTACGGCGAGGTCTGGCGCAACTTCACCGACCCGGCCTATCTGACGGACCTGATCAGGACGGTGTGGGGCAGGGCGAAGGGCTACAAGCTGCTGATCGCCGGCTCCGCCAGCGGCGAACTGGTCGGCGCGCTGCGCGAACGGGGCATCGATGCCTGGGGCATCGAGAACAACCGCTACATCCACGGCAAGACGCCGAAGGCGCTCAAGAAGTACAACAAGCTCGGCTCGATCGCCGACATGCCGTTCAAGGCCAACGAGTTCGACTTCGTGTTCGAGACCTCGCTGTGCCATCTCGGCGAGAAGCAGGTCGTGCGCGGGGTGCGCGAGCTCAACCGCGTGGTCAAGACCGGCGTCGTGTTCGCGTCGGTGACCTCCGACATGGCGCCGGCGGTGATCGACCGCTACGACCTGCTGCGCGGGGTGAAGAAGCTCGGCACCTGGTGGGAGTGGTCGGAATTGTTCTTCGGCAACGGCTTCGACCTGTCGATGCACCGCCGCGACTGCACCGATGCGCTGTGGACATTGACGCTGGCCGCCAACAAGGGGCCGGGGCAGTGGTACGCCGACTCCGACAGCCTGCGCTATTCCTTCTTCGACAAGGTCGAAGCCGACCTCGACGACTAGCGGCACCGACCGGAAGTTTTGCCGCCAGGCGACCGGCCTTGTGTCAACCAGCTGTCAAACGGCGGCAATGCTGCGCTCCGCGAATCCGCGCGAGCGTGCGTCGGCGCGTCGGCCGTTCCAAACGCTTTGCCGAATTCGTCGTGATCGCATAGGATTACGGCCGCAGTGTTATCGGCTGCGGTTTCGATTTGCGGTCATGCCGGCCGTGGAGCATCGGTTGGTTTCATGGCGCCAAGACCTCCTGCATCAGACGATCCGACGAGAGCGGCGGCCGACGATCCCGAGCTGAAGAAGAAGCCCGCGTCCGGTCCGCCCGTGGCGGCCGCCTCCACGAAGCCCGCCGCGGCGCCGGCTGACGACGAAGAGGATGAGGACGCGGACGACGAGTTCGAGCTCGATGACGACGATGATGACGAGGACCTCGTCGTCTTCACCGCCAAGGAAGCCGCCGGCGCGCTCTCCACGATCTTTGGCTTCGTCAGGCCGATCCTGACGAACTACAAGAAGCCGTTCGCCTGCGTCGCCTTCGGCGTGCTGGTCGAGACGTTGTTCAACGTCATCATGCCGCTCAGCCTGAAATTCCTGATCGACGACGCGCTCGGCGAGGAGGACTTCGGAGCCCTCTACAAGATCCTCGGCGTGCTGGCGGTGGCCGGCATCGTCACCTCGATCATCGCCGTCTGGTACGAGCGCTGGGATGCGCGGCTTGCCGCCGGCATCATCGCCGACGTGCGGACGCGGCTGTTCGACCATGTCCAGAACCTGCCGTCGGCCTATTTCGCGCGCACCAAACGCGGCGAGATCCTGTCGCGCTTCTCGATCGATCTGTCGGCGTTCGAGGGTTCGGTCAAGACCTTTGCCAACAGCGCGGCGCTGCCGGGCCTCGAGCTGGTCGCGGGCATCATCCTGATGCTGTTCCTGAACTGGCAGCTTGCCGTGGTCGCCTTGCTGGTGTTTCCGATCACCCTGATCGGGCCGCGCATCCTGACGCCGAAGGCGGTGCAGGCCAATTACGAGCAGAAGCAGAACGAAGCCGCGCTGCTCGGAACGGTGCAGGAGAACGTTGCCGCCCAGGCGGTGGTGAAGGCGTTCAACCTGCAGCGCCGGGCGCTCGGCTGGTTCACGATGCGCAACCGCGACGTCCGGGCCAAGGCCGCGTCAGCCATGTTCCTGTCGACCATGGTGGAGCGCACCGTCACCATCGCGGTGCTGCTGCTCCACCTCGTGGTGCTGGCGATCGGCGCCTATCTCGCCACCAAGGGGCAGATCACCGTCGGCACCTTCGTGACCTTCGAGAGTGCGTTCTGGGAGGTGTCGTACAACATCGCCCATCTGATGCATTTCATCCCGGTGTCGATCCAGTCGGCGGCGGCGGTGCGGCACATCCAGGAACTCCTCGACGAGCCGACCCGCGGGGCCGACCGTCCCGGCGCGCCGGATCTGCCGCGCATCACCAACGACATCTCCTTCGACCGCGTCACCTTCCAGTATGAGGGGGCGCAGACGCCGGTGCTCGACAATCTCAGCCTCAAGCTCAATGCCGGCAAGAGCATTGCGATCGTCGGTCCCAGCGGCTCGGGCAAGAGCACGCTGATCAACCTGATCCTGCGGCTCTACGTGCCGGACGAGGGCCGGGTCGCCATCGACGGCGTCGATATCCGCCGGGTGACGCGCGAGTCGCTGCGGGCGAGTATGGCGGTCGTGTTCCAGGAGAACATGCTGTTCAACATGTCGATCCGCGAGAACATCCGGCTCGGCAAGGAAGGCGCGACCGACGCGGAAGTCGAGGACGCCGCCCGGAAGGCCGAGATCCATCGCTACATCATGAGCCTGCCGCAGCGCTACGACACGCCGGTCGGCGAGCGCGGCGATACCCTGTCGGGCGGCCAGCGCCAGCGCATCGCGATCGCGCGCGCGATCATCCGCAACCCGTCCGTTCTGCTGCTCGACGAGGCGACTTCGGCGCTCGACCAGACCACGGAGGCTGCGATCAACCGCACGCTGCTCAAGGTCGCCGAGGGCCGCACCATGATCTGGTCGACGCACCGCCTGACTTCGGTGGTCGAGATGGACGAGATCATCGTGATCTCCGGCGGCAGGGCGATCGAGCGCGGCTCGCACGAGGAGCTGCTGGCCCGCAATGGCGTCTATCGCAAGCTGTGGGACGACCAGGGACATCTGAATCACGACGAGGACGCCGACGACGCGGATGATGACGATGATGAAGATGAGGACGAAGACGAGGATGAGGAGGCGTGAGGCCCGCGCCGCGACGCGGGCGATAGCCGAGCGCTAGATTTTACTTTACGCCCGGTCCGCGGCTTGCGGACGTTGCCGGAAGTGATTGGCCGGCCGCGTCGTTGACGCCGCCGCGGGGGTGTGCAGCCGGCGCAGCCAGCCGCGGCCGAGATAGCCGAAAAAGCGTGCCCAGCGCTGGGCCTGCCAGCTGGGCCCGCTGCCGACCGACACCTCGCGGAAGCTGAATGCCTTGGCGTTCGACCAGGCGTCGCAGGCGGTCTTGACCGGATCGTCGTAGAACGCGGCGATCTTGTCCTCGCCCATGCCGTCGGTCGATAGCCAGGCCGGGATGTGGACGTTGCAGAGCTGGGCGACGTCGGTGAACACCTTGTCGGTGCCGGTGCCGGTGACGGGGCAGGTGCTGGCGAAGGCATCACCGACCAGCACGATGCCGGCCTGCCGATAGCCGGTGCTGACATAGATATCGGCGGGCCTGATCTTGATGTCGCCCGCGATGTCGAACTCGCCGGCGAGCCGGCGCAGCCGCGGCAGCGCGGCGTTCAGCGTCTCGACCGGATTACGCCGCATCGCCCGCAGCCAGGGATCGTCGGCCTTGCGATAGGTGAAGAGGTTGGCGCGCATCCGGTCTCCGACCGGAAACAGCGTGATGTAGGGGATGCGGTCGCTCGGCCGCTCCGAGAAATAGGTCATGGCCGCGAACGGGAAGGCGGGGCGGCCGACGGGGACGAAATCGAACCCGAGCGAGATCGAGTGGCACAAGCTCGTGACCAGCCGCTCGATGCCGAGCATCCGGCGCAGCCCGACGTTCAGGCCGTTGGCGAGCACCACGAGGCGCGCCGAGATCTCCTCGCCATTGGCAAGCACGAGCCGCTGCCGCTCGGAGCTGGTCGCGACGTCGACCACCTTGTCGCAGACGAATTCCGCCGGTCCCGCGATTTCGTTCCGAATCGCGGCGATCAGCGCGTCGTACATGATGCCGTATTGCCGGCTCGGCTGCCGGTCGAGCAACCGGCCGAATCGCGCGATCCAGTTCTCGCCGTCCAGCGTCGCCGAGCGGAGCACCGACTCGGCAAGGCCGGTCCTGGCGAATCGCTCGAGCTGAAGGTCGCCGCCGATCTTTTCGACGCGGAAATCGAACGGATAGACCTGATGGGGATCGACCAGGACCGTCGGTATCCCGGCACGGCCGAGCATGGCGGTTGCGGTCGAGCCCGCAAGACCGCCGCCGATGATCGCGATGTCGGTATACCGCATGAGAGTTTCCGTGGCCGTGACCCCGATTTTTGCGCTGCGAATGGCAAATAAAGGCTTAGTTTCGAAGTTTGCCTTCAAGACCAACTTGGGGAGAGTTGTTTCTATCTATATTTTACCCGGGTATAATATGATTCCGCGTGCGCCCCGAAGATTCGGATGAGGGTGCGGGGAGGTCGGTCGGCCGTCACATTTCGCCTTGCGCCGGACCTCGGCGAAATGCGAAATCTGCAAGTGCCAGAGGCGTTTCTTTGCTTGTCGTTTTGCTTGACTTCACTATCTCTCGATTATACAAGGCGCCCACTTAACGACAGGCGGTGAGCTACGCCAGCGTCGGAACGGAACACCCGATGGCCCTTTTTGAGGAGCCGGACGGGCACCAACCTCGACGAATGCCGCTCAAACGCTGTCGATGATAGCTAGGCAATGCCAGGACGATATTAGTTCTCTTGAGCACGTCCTCTTGAGAGTGAATTCGGATGCATGACCTCGGTGGCGGACCGAACAGCGAACGCTGATCGGTTCGGGATCGCGGTCCTCTGTGGCGTCGATGCGCTTTCCGCTCAGCGATGAGTGGTTGGCGCGATTTCGCTTTGCGCGGTTGTTTGTTCCGTGCCGAGCGGGCCGTGCGGGACGGCTAGTCCCGAGAAGAAATTTGCGGAGCCATTCAAGGTTTTCGCGCGAACTAAAGGGTGAAGGCTGCATGCCGACGATCAACCAGCTGATCGCAAATCCGCGTGAAGTGCAGAAGTCGCGTAAGAAGGTGCCGGCGCTGCAGCAGTCGCCGCAGAAGCGCGGCGTGTGCACGCGCGTCTACACCACGACCCCGAAGAAGCCGAACTCGGCGCTTCGTAAGGTCGCCAAGGTGCGCCTGACCAACGGCTTCGAGGTGATCGGCTACATCCCGGGTGAGGGCCATAACCTGCAGGAGCACTCGGTGGTCATGATCCGCGGCGGTCGCGTCAAGGACTTGCCCGGTGTCCGCTACCACATCCTCCGCGGCGTGCTGGATACCCAGGGCGTCAAGAACCGTAAGCAGCGTCGTTCGAAGTACGGCGCGAAGCGTCCGAAGTAAGCGGGAACCGATCAGATGTCGCGTCGCCATTCTGCCGAGAAGCGTGAAGTTCTTCCGGATCCGAAGTTCGGGAACATCATCATTACGAAATTCATGAACTCGGTGATGTACGCCGGGAAGAAGTCGGTTGCCGAAAACATCGTCTACGGTGCGCTTGGCATGATCGAGGCCAAGACCAAGCAGCCCCCGCTCGGCGTGTTCGAGCAGGCGCTTGAGAACGTGATGCCGACCATCGAAGTTCGTTCCCGCCGCGTCGGCGGCGCGACCTACCAGGTCCCGGTGGAAGTCCGTTCGGTGCGCCGTCAGGCGCTCGGCATCCGCTGGCTGATCTCGGCCGCCCGCGAGCGCAACGAGAAGACCATGACGGAGCGCCTCTCGGCTGAGCTGCTCGATGCTTCGAACAATCGCGGCAACGCCGTCAAGAAGCGTGAAGACGTGCACCGGATGGCGGAAGCCAACCGCGCCTTCTCGCACTATCGCTGGTAAGGCGAACAACGGAATTTAAGGAACAGCCTATGCCCCGCGTTCATGCCATAGAGAACTACCGCAACTTCGGTATCATGGCGCATATCGATGCCGGTAAGACCACGACCACCGAGCGCATCCTCTATTACACCGGCAAGAGCCACAAGATCGGCGAAGTGCACGAAGGTGCCGCGACGATGGACTGGATGGAGCAGGAGCAGGAGCGTGGCATCACGATTACCTCGGCTGCGACCACCGCGTTCTGGAACGGCAAGCGTCTGAACATCATCGACACCCCCGGCCACGTCGACTTCACGATTGAGGTCGAGCGTTCGCTGCGCGTGCTCGACGGCGCCGTTTGCGTTCTCGATTCCAACCAGGGCGTCGAGCCGCAGACCGAGACCGTCTGGCGCCAGGGCGACAAGTACAAGGTGCCGCGCATCGTCTTCGCCAACAAGATGGACAAGACCGGCGCCGATTTCTTCAAGTGCCTGTCCGACATCGTCGACCGCCTCGGTGCCAAGCCGATCGCGATCCAGCTTCCGATCGGCGCCGAGAACAACTTCAAGGGCCTCGTCGACCTGGTCGTCATGAAGGGCATCGTCTGGAACGATGAATCCCTCGGTGCCAAGTTCGACTATGTCGACATCCCGGAAGACATGATCGAGCAGGCCAAGGAATATCGCGAGAAGATGGTGGAAGCCGCCGTCGAGCTCGACGACGACGCTTTGGCTGCGTTCCTCGACGGCAAGGAGCCGGACGAGGCGACCCTGAAGCGCTTGATCCGCAAGGCTGTGCTCACCGGCGCGTTCTATCCGGTGCTGTGCGGCTCCGCGTTCAAGAACAAGGGCGTGCAGCCGCTGCTCGACGCGGTCGTCGACTACCTGCCGTCGCCGATCGACGTGCCCGCGATCAAGGGCATCGATGATGACGGCAACGAGGTCGTGCGCAAGGCGGACGACAAGGAGCCGCTGGCGCTGCTCGCGTTCAAGATCATGGACGACCCGTTCGTCGGCACCATTACCTTCTGCCGCATCTATTCCGGCGTCCTGCAGTCGGGCACCGGCGTGGTGAACTCGACCCGCGAGAAGAAGGAACGTATCGGCCGCATGCTGCTGATGCATGCGAACAACCGCGAGGACATCAAGGAAGCCTATGCCGGCGACATCGTCGCGCTGGCTGGCCTGAAGGAAGCGCGCACCGGTGACACGCTGTGCGATCCCGACAAGCCGGTCATCCTTGAGAAGATGGAATTCCCGGAGCCGGTGATCGAAATCGCGATCGAGCCGAAGTCGAAGGCCGACCAGGAAAAGCTCGGCGTGGCGCTTGCCAAGCTCGCCGCGGAAGATCCGTCGTTCCGCGTGTCGACCGACCAGGAGTCCGGCCAGACCATTCTCAAGGGCATGGGCGAACTGCATCTCGACATCAAGGTCGACATTCTCAAGCGCACCTACAAGGTCGACGCCAACATCGGCGCGCCGCAGGTGGCGTTCCGCGAGCGCGTGACCAAGAAGGCCGAAGTCAAGTACACGCACAAGAAGCAGACCGGCGGTACCGGTCAGTTCGCCGAAGTGTCGATCGTCGTCGAGCCGAACGAGCCCGGCAAGGGCTACGAGTTCGAATCGAAGATCGTCGGCGGTGCGGTGCCGAAGGAATACATCCCCGGCGTCGAAAAGGGCCTCAACAGCGTGATGGGCTCCGGTGTCGTTGCCGGCTTCCCGGTGGTGGACGTCAAGGTGCAGCTGGTCGACGGCAAGTATCACGACGTCGACTCGTCGGCACTGGCGTTCGAAATCGCATCGCGGGCCGCGTTCCGCGAAGCGTTGACGAAGGGCAAGTCCGTTCTGCTCGAGCCGATCATGAAGGTCGAGGTGGTGACCCCGGAAGACTACACCGGCTCGGTCATCGGCGATCTGAATTCCCGGCGCGGCCAGATCCAGGGCCAAGACATGCGCGGCAACGCCAACGTCATCAACGCGATGGTGCCGCTCATGAACATGTTCGGTTACGTGAATAACCTGCGCTCGATGAGCCAGGGTCGCGCAACCTTCACGATGCAGTTCGATCACTACGCCGAAGCTCCGGCGAACGTGTCGGCTGAAGTCCAGAAAAAGTTTGCTTGATTGTCGTTGGTTAGCAACTGACGACTGAACGGAGAGTCAAATGGCCAAAGCAAAATTCGAGCGTAACAAGCCCCACTGCAACATCGGCACCATCGGTCACGTCGACCATGGCAAGACCTCGCTGACCGCAGCGATCACCAAGGTGCTTGCAGAAACCGGCGGCGCGACGTTCACCGCCTACGACCAGATCGACAAGGCGCCGGAAGAGAAGGCGCGCGGCATCACGATCTCGACCGCTCACGTCGAGTACGAGACGCAGAACCGTCACTATGCTCACGTCGACTGCCCCGGCCACGCCGACTACGTGAAGAACATGATCACCGGTGCTGCCCAGATGGACGGCGCGATCCTGGTCGTGTCGGCTGCTGACGGCCCGATGCCGCAGACCCGCGAGCACATCCTGCTCGCCCGCCAGGTCGGCGTGCCCGCGCTCGTCGTGTTCCTCAACAAGTGCGACATGGTCGACGATCCGGAGCTGCTCGAGCTCGTCGAGCTCGAAGTCCGCGAGCTGCTCTCGAAGTACGAATTCCCGGGCGACAAGATCCCGATCATCAAGGGCTCGGCTCTCGCCGCCCTCGAGGACAAGGACAAGAAGCTCGGCCACGACGCCATCCTCGAGCTGATGCGCAATGTCGACGAGTACATCCCGCAGCCGGAGCGTCCGATCGACCAGCCGTTCCTGATGCCGGTTGAAGACGTGTTCTCGATCTCGGGCCGCGGCACCGTCGTCACCGGCCGTGTCGAGCGCGGCGTGATCAAGGTCGGCGAGGAAATCGAGATCGTCGGTATCCGCGACACCCAGAAGACCATCGTCACCGGCGTCGAAATGTTCCGCAAGCTGCTCGATCAGGGCCAGGCCGGCGACAACATCGGTGCGCTGCTCCGCGGCACCAAGCGCGAGGAAGTCGAGCGTGGCCAGGTGCTGTGCAAGCCCGGTTCGGTCAAGCCGCACACCAAGTTCAAGGCTGAGGCTTACATCCTCACCAAGGAAGAGGGCGGTCGCCACACCCCGTTCTTCACCAACTACCGTCCGCAGTTCTACTTCCGCACCACCGACGTGACCGGTGTCGTGCACCTGCCGGAAGGCACCGAGATGGTGATGCCAGGCGACAACATCGCGATGGAAGTGCACCTGATCGTGCCGATCGCGATGGAAGAGAAGCTGCGCTTCGCGATCCGCGAAGGCGGCCGCACCGTCGGCGCCGGCGTCGTCGCCGCGATCATCGAGTAACTACGCGAATAGGGAATGGCGAGTAGCGAGTGGGTCACTCCATTCGCTATTCGCTACTCGCCACTCACTAAAGAAAGAATACGGCAATGAACGGCCAAAATATTCGCATCCGTCTCAAGGCGTTCGACCATCGAATCCTCGATACGTCGACCCGTGAGATCGTGAACACGGCGAAGCGCACCGGTGCGCAGGTTCGCGGACCGATTCCGCTGCCGACCCGCATCGAGAAGTTCACCGTCAACCGTTCGCCGCACGTTGACAAGAAGAGCCGCGAGCAATTCGAGATGCGCACCCACAAGCGCCTCCTCGACATTGTCGACCCGACCCCGCAGACCGTCGATGCGCTGATGAAGCTCGACCTGGCCGCCGGTGTCGACGTCGAGATCAAGCTCTAAGGTTTTGGATTTTTACGTCCGCCGCTTGCGGACAGAAAGACAGGAAGCACGCCGATGCGCTCCGGAGTGATCGCACAAAAGGTCGGGATGACGCGGGTCTTTACGGAGACCGGCGAGCATATCCCTGTGACCGTGCTGAAGTTGGGCAACTGCCAGGTGCTTGGCCACCGCACGACCGAGAAGAACGGCTATGTCGCTCTTCAGCTCGGCTCGGGCGCCCGCAAGACCGTGTACATGCCCAAGGCCGAACGCGGCCAGTTCGCGGTCGCCAAGGTCGAACCGAAGCGCAAGGTCGCCGAGTTCCGCGTGTCCGAGGACGCGCTGATCCCGGTCGGCGCGGAAATCCAGGCGGACCATTTCGTGGTCGGCCAGTTTGTGGACGTCACCGGCACCTCGATCGGTAAGGGCTTCGCCGGCGGCATGAAGCGCTGGAATTTCGGCGGTCTGCGCGCCACCCACGGTGTGTCGGTCTCGCACCGTTCGATCGGTTCGACCGGTGGTCGTCAGGATCCCGGCAAGACCTTCAAGAACAAGAAGATGCCCGGTCACATGGGCGTCGATCGCATCACCACGCTCAATCTGCGCGTGGTTTCGACCGACGTCGAGCGCGGCCTGATCCTCGTCGAAGGCGCCGTTCCCGGCTCCAAGGGCGGCTGGATCTCGGTGCGCGACGCGGTCAAGAAGCCGCTGCCGAAGGAAGCCCCGAAGCCCGGCAAGTTCAAGGTTGCCGGCGGCGACGCTGCCGAAGCTGTGGCCGAGAAGGAGGGTGTGTGAGATGGAACTGAAAGTCACCACCCTTGAAGGCAAAGACGCTGGCTCGGTCCAGCTCTCGGACGAGATCTTCGGTCTCGAGCCGCGCAAGGATATCATCCAGCGCTGCGTGCAGTGGCAGCTGAACAAGCGTCAGGCCGGTACCCACAAGGCCAAGGGCCGCGCCGAGATCTGGCGCACCGGCAAGAAGATGTACAAGCAGAAGGGCACCGGCGGCGCCCGTCACGGCTCGGCCCGCGTGCCGCAGTTCCGCGGCGGCGGCCGTGCGTTCGGTCCGGTTGTTCGCTCGCACGCGACCGACCTGCCGAAGAAGGTGCGCGCGCTCGCGCTGAAGCATGCGCTGTCGGCCAAGGCCAAGGACGGCGGGCTGATCGTGATCGACAATGCGCAGCTCGAGGCCGCCAAGACCAAGGCGCTGCTCGGTCACTTCTCCGGCCTCGGCCTGACCAATGCGCTGATCATCGACGGCGCCGAGCTGAACGCCGGTTTCGCGACCGCGGCCCGCAACATTCCGAACATCGACGTGCTGCCGATCCAGGGCATCAACGTCTACGACATTCTCCGCCGCCAGAAGCTGGTGCTGACCAAGGCTGCGGTTGATGCGCTGGAGGCGCGCTTCAAATGAAGAACATCGATCCGCGCCACTACGACGTCATCATCTCTCCCGTTGTGACGGAAAAGGCGACGCTCGCCTCCGAGCACAACAAGGTGATGTTCAAGGTCGCCGGCAAGGCGACCAAGCCGCAGATCAAGGAAGCGGTCGAGAAGCTGTTCGACGTCAAGGTGAAGAGCGTCAACACTCTCGTTCGCAAGGGCAAGACCAAGGTGTTCCGCGGCAATCTCGGCTCGCAGTCGGACACCAAGCGCGCGATTGTGACCCTGGAAGAGGGCCACCGCATCGACGTGACTACCGGACTATAAGGCGCAACGACGATGGCATTGAAAACCTTTAATCCCACGACGCCGGGCCAGCGCCAGCTGGTCATGGTCGATCGTTCGGCGCTCTACAAGGGCAAGCCGGTGAAGACCCTGACCGAGGGCAAGCTCGGCAATGGCGGTCGCAACAACACCGGTCGCATCACCGTGCGTTTCCGCGGCGGCGGCCACAAGAAGGCCTACCGCACCGTCGACTTCCGCCGCGACAAGGTGGACGTGCCGGCGGTCGTGGAGCGGCTCGAGTACGATCCGAACCGCACCGCGTTCATCGCGCTGATCAAGTATCAGGACGGTGAGCTCGCCTACATCCTGGCGCCGCAGCGCCTGGCGGCGGGCGACACCGTCGTCGCCGGCAACTATGTCGACGTCAAGCCGGGCAATGTCATGCCGCTCGGCAACATGCCGGTCGGCACGATCGTGCACAACATCGAGCTGAAGATCGGCAAGGGCGGCCAGCTAGCGCGCTCCGCCGGCACCTACGCCCAGATCGTCGGCCGCGACCAGGACTACGTGATCATCCGCCTGAACTCGGGCGAACAGCGTCTGGTGCACGGCCGTTGCCGCGGCACGATCGGCGCGGTCTCGAACCCGGATCACATGAACATCTCGATCGGCAAGGCCGGTCGTACCCGCTGGCTCGGCTGGCGTCCGCACAACCGCGGCGTCGTCATGAACCCGATCGATCACCCGCACGGCGGTGGTGAAGGTCGTACCTCGGGCGGTCGCCACCCGGTTACTCCGTGGGGCAAGCCGACCAAGGGCAAGAAGACCCGCACCAACAAGTCGACCAACAAATTCATTCTCCTCAGCCGCCACAAGCGGAAGAAGTAAGGAACGCCGGACATGGTTCGTTCAGTCTGGAAAGGCCCGTTCGTCGAGGGTTCTCTGCTCAAGAAGGCAGATGCCGCGCGCTCGTCCGGCCGTCACGACGTCATCAAGATCTGGAGCCGCCGCTCGACCATCCTGCCGCAGTTCGTCGGCCTGACGTTCGGCGTCTATAACGGCCACAAGCACGTGCCGGTGGCAATCAACGAGGAAATGGTGGGTCACAAGTTCGGCGAGTTCTCGCCGACCCGGACCTTCCACGGCCATTCGGGCGACAAGAAAGCCAAGAAGGCTTGAGGATTAACCGATGAGCAAACCAAAGCGCGAACGTAGCCTCGCGGACAATGAGGCCAAGGCCGTCGCCCGCATGCTGCGCGTCAGCCCGCAGAAGCTCAACCTGGTGGCGCAGCTGATCCGCGGCCGCAAGGCGTCCGCTGCGCTCGCCGATCTGCAGTTCTCGCGCAAGCGGATCGCGGTCGACGTCAAGAAGTGCCTGGAATCGGCGATCGCGAACGCCGAGAACAACCATGACCTCGAGGTTGACGATCTGGTCGTCGCCGAGGCGCATGTCGGCAATGGCATCGTGATGAAGCGTTTTGCTCCGCGCGGCCGTGGCCGTTCGGGCCGTGTGTTCAAACCGTTCTCGCACCTGACCATCGTGGTTCGTCAGGTCGAGGCCGAGGCAAGCGCCTAAGAAGGGCGCAGGAGAAGACGATGGGTCAAAAGATCAATCCAATCGGGCTGCGTCTCGGCATCAACCGGACCTGGGACTCCCGTTGGTTCGCCGGCAAGCAGGAATACGGCAAGCTGCTGCACGAGGACGTCAAGATCCGCGAGATCCTGCACAAGGAGCTCAAGCAGGCGGCCGTGGCCCGCATCGTGATCGAGCGTCCGCACAAGAAGTGCCGCGTGACGATCCACTCGGCCCGTCCGGGCGTCGTGATCGGCAAGAAGGGCGCCGACATCGACAAGCTGCGCAAGAAGGTTGCCGACATCACCTCGTCGGACGTCGTGATCAACATCGTCGAAATCCGCAAGCCGGAGCTCGACGCGACCTTGGTTGCTGAATCGATCGCCCAGCAGCTCGAGCGCCGCGTCGCGTTCCGCCGCGCCATGAAGCGCGCCGTGCAGTCGGCGATGCGTCTCGGTGCCGGTGGCATCCGCATCAACTGCTCGGGCCGTCTCGGCGGCGCCGAAATCGCGCGCATGGAGTGGTACCGCGAAGGTCGCGTGCCGCTGCACACGCTGCGCGCCGACGTCGACTACGGCGTTGCCACCGCGTTCACGACCTTCGGCACCTGCGGCGTCAAGGTCTGGATCTTCAAGGGCGAGATCCTCGAGCACGATCCGATGGCCCAGGACAAGAAGATGGCGGAAGGCGACAGCACGCCGCGTTCGCGCCGCGACGCCGCTTGAGGCAAAGCAGGAATTTGAGGGCTTAAAGCCATGATGCAACCTAAGAAAACGAAGTTCCGGAAGGCGCATAAGGGCCGTATCCACGGCGTTGCGACCTCTGGCGCGACGTTGGCGTTCGGCCAGTTCGGCCTGAAGGCGATGGAGCCTGAGCGCGTCACCGCCCGTCAGATCGAAGCCGCCCGCCGCGCGCTGACCCGTCACATGAAGCGCGCCGGCCGCGTCTGGATCCGCGTGTTCCCCGACGTGCCGGTGTCGAAGAAGCCCGCCGAAGTCCGCATGGGCTCCGGCAAGGGTGCCCCGGAATTGTGGGTGGTCCGGATCAAGCCGGGCCGCGTGATGTTCGAGATCGACGGCGTGCCGGTGCAGACCGCGAAGGAAGCGCTGTCGCTCGCCGCCGCCAAGCTGCCGATCAAGACGCGCTTCGTTGCGCGCATTGCGGAGTAATCGCCATGGCCGAGATGAAAGTTGAAGACATTCGCGCGATGAGCGACGACCAGCGGGAAGACGCGATCCTGAACCTGAAGAAGGAGCGCTTCAACCTGCGTTTCCAGCGCGCCACCGGGCAGCTGGAGAACACCTCGCGGATGCGGGAAGCCCGCCGCGATATCGCTCGTATCAAGACCATCGCTGCCCAGCAGCGCGCGAAGAAGAAGTAAGGGGCCAGCTATGCCGAAACGTACTCTGCAGGGCGTGGTCGTCAGCGACAAGCAAGCCAAGACCATCGTGGTGCGCGTCGATCGCCGCTTCACCCACCCGATCTACAAGAAGACGATCCGCCGTTCCAAGAACTACCACGCGCACGACGAGAACAACCAGTTCAAGCCGGGCGACATGGTCTGGATCGAGGAATCGAAGCCGATCTCGAAGCTGAAGCGCTGGACCGTGGTCCGGGGCGAACACAAGAAAACGGCCTGATTACTTCGGCCTGGCCGAAGGAATTCAGGGAAATTTTGAGCGCGCTAAAGCGCAGAAAGAGGACGAGGTGCATCAATGATTCAGATGCAGACCAACCTCGACGTGGCCGATAATTCAGGCGCACGCCGTGTCATGTGCATCAAGGTTCTTGGAGGTTCCAAGCGCCGCTATGCCACCGTGGGCGACGTTATCGTTGTGTCGATCAAGGAAGCCATTCCGCGTGGCAAGGTGAAGAAGGGCGACGTGATGAAGGCCGTCGTGGTCCGGGTCCGCAAGGACATCCGCCGCGCCGACGGTTCGGTCATCCGCTTCGACCGCAACGCCGCCGTGCTGATCAACAATCAGTCCGAGCCGGTCGGCACCCGTATCTTCGGGCCGGTGCCGCGCGAGCTGCGCGCCAAGAACCACATGAAGATCATTTCGCTCGCGCCGGAGGTGCTGTGATGGCTGCCAAGATCCGCAAGGGCGACAAGGTGATGGTGCTCACCGGCCGCGACAAGGGTCGGACCGGCGAGGTGTTCGAGGTGCGTCCGGACGAGAACAAGGCTCTCGTTCGCGGCATCAACATGGTGAAGCGTCACCAGAAGCAGACCCAGACCCAGGAAGGCGGCATCATCTCCAAGGAGATGCCGATCGACCTTTCGAACATTGCGTATGTCGGCAAGGACGGAAAGCCGACCCGCATCGGGTTCAAGATTCAGGCCGATGGCAAGAAGGTTCGTGTTGCCAAGAGCTCGGGAGCAGAGATCGATGGCTGATACAGCTTACACGCCGCGTCTGCGCGCGGAGTATGACAAGAAGATCCGCGGCATGATGACCGAGAAGTTCGGTTATGCCAACGTGATGCAGGTGCCGCGCCTCGACAAGGTCGTGCTCAACATGGGCGTGGGCGACTCCGTCAACGACCGCAAGAAGGCCGAGACCGCCGCTGCCGAGCTGACCCAGATCGCCGGCCAGAAGGCGATCGTGACCTATTCGCGGATCGCGATCGCGACCTTCAAGCTGCGTGAGAACCAGCCGATCGGCTGCAAGGTCACGCTGCGCAAGACCCATATGTACGAGTTCATCGACCGCCTGGTGAACGTGGCGCTGCCCCGCGTCCGCGACTTCCGCGGCCTGAACCCGAAGAGCTTCGACGGCCGCGGCAACTATTCGCTCGGCATCAAGGAGCACATCATTTTCCCCGAGATCGACTTCGACAAGGTCTCGGAAGCGCGTGGCATGGACATCACGGTCTGCACCACCGCCAAGACCGACGACGAGGCCCGTGCCTTGTTGACCGCTTTCAATTTCCCGTTCCGGCAGTGAGTAGCTGAGCCAAAGCACTCAAACGCGGATACCCAGGAGCCAAGCATGGCAAAGAAGAGTTCAGTCGAGAAGAACAACCGGCGCAAGCGGATGGCGAAGAACGCCGGCCCGCGCCGTGAGAAGCTGAAGGCGATCATCGCCGACAAGACCAAGCCGATGGAAGAGCGCTTCGCGGCGACGCTGAAGCTCGCCGAGATGCCGCGCAACTCGTCGCCGACGCGCATCCGCAACCGTTGCGAGCTGACCGGGCGTCCGCGCTCGAACTATCGCAAGAACAAGCTCTCGCGCATCGCGCTGCGTGAACTCGGCTCCAAGGGCCTGGTTCCCGGCCTCGTGAAGTCGAGCTGGTAAGGGAGGGTCGGAACAATGTCTACGCACGATCCGATCAGCGATCTCATCACCCGCATCCGCAACGCGCAGATGCGCTCCAAGTCCAAGGTCTCGAGCCCTGGCTCGAAGATGCGCGCAAACGTGCTCGAGGTGCTGAAGTCCGAGGGGTACATCCGCGGCTACGCCAGCGTCGAGCATGCCTCGGGCCGCAGCGAGCTCGAGATCGAGCTGAAGTATTTCGACGGCGAGCCCGTCATCCGCGAGATCGAGCGGGTGTCGAAGCCGGGCCGCCGCGTTTACGCCTCGGTGAAGAACCTGCCGCGCGTGAACAACGGTCTCGGCATTTCGGTGTTGTCGACGCCGAAGGGAATCATGGCTGACCACCAGGCGCGCGACGCCAACGTGGGCGGCGAAGTTCTCTTCACGGTGTTCTGAGGAAGGATTTTACGATGTCACGTATCGGCAAAAGGCCGGTGGCGATCCCGTCCGGTGTGACGGCGACCGTCGAAGGTCAAACCGTCAAGGTGAAGGGGCCGAAGGGCCAGCTTCAGTTCGTCGTGCATGACGACGTCGAGGTGAAGTTCGAGAACGGCCAGGTCAAGGTCGCTCCGCGGATCAAGACCAACCGCGCGCAGGCGATGTACGGCACCGCGCGCGCGCAGGTCGCCAACCTCGTCGAGGGCGTCACCAAGGGCTTCGAGAAGAAGCTCGAGATCACCGGCGTCGGCTACCGCGCCGCGATGCAGGGCAAGAACCTGCAGCTCGCGCTCGGCTACAGCCACGACGTGGTGTACGCGATCCCGGAAGGCATCACCATCGCGGTGCCGAAGCCGACCGAGATCACGATCACCGGCAACGATCCGCAGCGCGTCGGCCAGGTCGCCGCCGAGATCCGCGCCTACCGTCCGCCGGAGCCCTACAAGGGCAAGGGCGTGAAGTACGCCAACGAATTCATCTTCCGCAAGGAAGGCAAGAAGAAGTAACGGAGCCGGTCATGTCACTCAAGGTTACGAATGCCCGGCGCAAGCAGCGCGTGCGCCTTGCGCTTCGCCGCTCGGCAGGCGGCCGTCCGCGGCTGTCGGTGTTCCGCTCGTCCAAGCACATCTACGCCCAGGTCATCGACGACCAGAAGGGCGAGACGCTCGCCTCCGCCTCGTCGCTGGAGAAGACCATGCGCGACGCCGGCAAGACCGGCGCCGACATCGATGCGGCGAAGGCGGTCGGCAAGCTGCTCGCCGAGCGCGCGGCGCAGAAGGGTGTCAAGGAAGTCGTGTTCGATCGCGGCGCCTACATCTATCACGGGCGCGTCAAGGCGCTCGCGGATGCGGCGCGCGAAGGCGGATTGAGCTTCTAAACTTTACGAACGATGACGAGGAAAGAGGCGCAAGGCCTCCTAGAGATTGGAAAACACCATGGCAGGTGAACGCGAACGCGGCGGACGCGAACGGAGCAGGGAGCGCGAGGAGCGCGACAGCGAGTTCGTCGACAAGCTCGTCCACATCAATCGCGTGGCGAAGGTCGTCAAGGGCGGCAAGCGCTTCGGCTTTGCGGCGCTGGTCGTGATCGGCGACCAGAAGGGCCGGGTCGGTTTCGGCCACGGCAAGGCACGCGAAGTTCCGGAAGCGATCCGCAAGGCGACCGAATCGGCGAAGCGCAACCTGACGCGCGTCGCGCTTCGCGAAGGCCGCACGCTGCATCACGACATCGCCGGCCGTCACGGCGCCGGCCGCGTCTACCTGCGTGCCGCTCCGGCCGGTACCGGCATCATCGCCGGCGGCCCGATGCGCGCGGTGTTCGAGACGCTCGGCATCCAGGACGTGGTGGCGAAGTCGATCGGCTCGTCGAATCCCTACAACATGGTTCGCGCGACGTTCGACGCGCTGAAGCATCAGGATTCGCCACGTTCGGTGGCGGCGCGCCGCAACATCAAGGTCTCCACCCTGCAGTCGCGCCGCGTCGGCGGCGACGCCGAAGTGGTGGCGGAATAACAACGCGCGCTTCTCGAAGCGCTATTCGGAGTTACTGTCATGGCCAAGGCCAGCAAGACCATCAAGGTCGAGCAGATCGGCAGCGCAATCCGCCGCCATCACTCGCAGCGTTCGACGCTGATCGGCCTCAAGCTCAACAAGATCGGCCGGGTTGCCGAGCTGCAGGATACCCCTGAAGTTCGCGGCATGATCAGCAAGGTTCAGCATCTCGTCCGCGTCGTCGGCGAGTAAGCAGAGATAAGGAGAAGGGCGATGAAGCTCAGCGATATCGCCGACAACGCCGGCTCGCGCAAGAAGCGCATGCGTGTCGGCCGTGGCATCGGTTCCGGCAAGGGCAAGACCTCGGGCCGCGGCGGCAAGGGCCAGACCGCGCGTTCGGGCGTCCGCATCAAGGGTTTCGAAGGCGGCCAGATGCCGATGCATCGCCGTCTGCCGAAGCGCGGCTTCAACAATATCTTCCGGCTCGACTTCGCCGAGATCAATCTC
Organism: Bradyrhizobium sp. UFLA01-814; assembly: GCF_046718885.1. NCBI lineage: Bacteria > Pseudomonadati > Pseudomonadota > Alphaproteobacteria > Hyphomicrobiales > Nitrobacteraceae > Bradyrhizobium > Bradyrhizobium sp. UFLA01-814. The sequence goes on from NZ_JAQOSR010000041.1 coordinate 49,043, forward strand.
GACCGTCTGCAGGAAGCGATCGACAACAAGCTGGTCGATGCGAGCGCGACGGTGAACGTCGAATCGCTGGTGAAGGCCGGCGTGCTGCGCCGCGCCAAGGACGGCCTGCGGCTGCTCGGCCGCGGCGAGATCAAGACCAAGCTGACCATTGAGGTGCACGGCGCTTCCAAGTCGGCCATTGCCGCGGTCGAGAAGGCCGGCGGCTCGGTCAAGATCCTGGCCCCCGCCAAGGAAGAAGGCGAGGCGGCGTAACATCTGCGTCATTGCCCGCGACGCGCGGGCAATCCGCAGATCGAATGATGGACTTATCGAGGCCGAGCACCAGATAATGTCCGGTGTCTGCCGGCGCCCAGGGAATCGATCTCTTTGGGGGCGCCGGCGAAGAGGGCTCCGGGAGAAAGCCGAAACATGGTCTCAGCAGCCGAACAACTTGCCGCCAACCTCAATTTCGGACAGCTGGCGAAAGCCGACGAGCTGAAGAAGCGCATCTGGTTCACCCTGGGTGCGCTGCTTGTTTATCGGCTCGGCACCTACATCCCGCTGCCCGGCATCGATCCCAACATCTGGGAGCAGGTGTTCCGCAGCCAGTCCGGCGGCATCCTCGGCATGTTCAACATGTTCGCCGGCGGCGGCATCCACCGCATGGCGATCTTCGCGCTGAACATCATGCCGTACATCTCGGCATCGATCATCGTGCAGCTTCTGACCACCGTGTCGCCGCAGCTCGAGGCGCTCAAGAAGGAAGGCGAGGCGGGCCGCAAGACGCTGAACCAGTACACCCGCTATCTGACGGTGATCCTGGCGCTGTTCCAGTCCTACGGCATCGCGATCGGCCTCGAAGGCGCCGGCAACGTCGTCAGCGACCCCGGCATGTTCTTCCGGATCTCGACGGCGATCACGCTGACCGGCGGCACCATGTTCCTGATGTGGCTCGGCGAGCAGATCACCTCGCGCGGCATCGGCAACGGTATTTCGTTGATCATCCTGGCCGGCATCGTCGCCGAATTGCCGTCGGCGCTCGCCAACATGCTGGAGCTCGGCCGCCAGGGCGCGATGTCGACCGGCCTGATCCTGATCGTCATCGTGATGGCGGTCGCCGTGATCGCCTTCATCGTGTTCATGGAGCGCGCGCAGCGCCGGCTTTTGATCCAGTATCCGAAGCGCCAGGTCGGCAACAAGATGTTCGAGGGCCAGTCCTCGCATCTGCCGCTCAAGCTCAACACCTCGGGCGTGATTCCGCCGATCTTCGCCTCGTCGCTGCTGTTGCTGCCGACCACGGTCGCGAACTTCAACGCCGGCAAGGGGCCGGAATGGTTCCAGTGGATCACGACCCAGCTCAGCCATGGCCGGCCGCTGTTCCTGTTCATGTATCTCGCACTGATCGTGTTCTTCGCATTCTTCTACACCGCGATCGTGTTCAACCCGACCGAGACTGCGGACAATCTGAAGAAGCATGGCGGCTTCATCCCCGGCATCCGGCCGGGCGAGCGCACCGCCGAGTACATCGACTATGTGCTGTCGCGCATCACGGTGCTCGGCGCGGTCTATCTCGCGATCGTCTGCCTGATTCCTGAAATTCTGATTTCCTACGCATCGGTCCCGTTCTACTTTGGCGGCACCTCGCTGTTGATCGTCGTCAGCGTGACGATGGATACGGTGTCGCAGGTGCAGGGCTATCTGCTCGCTCATCAGTATGAAGGGCTGATCAGGAAGTCGAAGCTCAGGGGAGGCCGCCGCCGCTGATCGCGGTTCGGCTTCGAACTCAAAACACAGGTGTGCGGACGTCGCCCACCTAGCCGGGGGGCGAAACAGACATGAGATTGATCCTTTTGGGGCCGCCGGGCTCGGGCAAGGGAACCCAGGCGCAGCGGCTGGTGCACAAGCACGGCATCGTCCAGCTCTCGACCGGTGAGATGCTGCGCGCTGCGGTTGCCGCGGGTACGCCGATCGGCTTGCAGGCCAAGGAGATCATGGCCAATGGCGGCCTGGTTCCCGACGAGGTCGTGGTGGGAATCATCGCCGACCGAATCGAGGAGCCCGATGCCAAGAAGGGCTTCATTCTCGACGGCTTCCCGCGCACCGTGCCGCAGGCCGCGGCGCTCGACGATCTGCTCCGGAAAAAGCACCTCAAGCTCGACGCGGTGGTTGAGCTCCGCGTCAACGAGAGCGCGCTGCTCGCCCGCGTTGAGAAGCGTGCCGAGGAAACCCGCGCGCGCGGTGAGGAAGTCCGCCTCGACGACACGCCGGAGGTCCTGACCAAGCGCCTGGCGCAGTACCGTTCGCTGACGGAGCCGCTGATTCACTACTATTCGGAGCGGCGGAAGCTCCTGACGGTCGATGGCATGATGACCATCGAGCACGTCACCCGCGAGATCAATCGGATCCTGACCGCGCTCGGCGCGCTGGAACCGAAGGATCACGAGGATCACGCCCCGAAGGTGGCTAAAAAGGTCGCCAAGGCGGCCATGAATGCCAGCAAGAAGCCGGCCAGGAAGGCAGCTAAACCAGCCAAAAAGGCCGCCAAATCGGCCCGGAAGGCTGCCAAGGCGCCCTCCAAGGCCAAAGCGGCCAAGAAAACCGTGAAGAAAGCCGCGAAGCAGGCGGTAAAGAAGGCCGCCGGCGCCGCGAAAGCCCGCAAGGGAGCAAAGACCGCCAAAAAGGCGGCAAAAAAGCTCACGAAAAAGCGAGCTAAACGCTAGGAGCGGTTGACGAAACCGACATGAATCCTTTAATAAGCCCCGCATCCAAGTTGGATAGTTTTATGACGATGCCGGGCCCCGAAGGACATGAGGGGAGGGCGTCGTGTTCGCGTTTGTGGACACAAGCCCGAGAGAGCAAGAACTCGAGAAGCCCGTATCCGTGATGGATCGGCGACAGGAGAGAAGTCCGTGGCCCGTATTGCCGGCGTCAACATTCCTACCAACAAGCGCGTCCTGATCGCGCTTCAGTACATCCATGGCATCGGCCAGAAGCACGCGGCCGACATCGTGGAGAAGGTCAAGATCCCGCTGGACCGTCGCGTCAACCAGTTGACCGACCAGGAGGTCCTGCAGATCCGCGAAGTCATCGACCGCGACTATCTGGTCGAGGGCGATCTTCGTCGTGAGGTCGGCATCAACATCAAGCGGCTGATGGACCTCGGCTGCTATCGCGGCCTGCGTCATCGCCGTGGTCTGCCGGTGCGCGGCCAGCGCACCCACACCAATGCGCGCACGCGCAAGGGGCCGGCCAAGGCGATCGCCGGCAAGAAGAAGTAAGTTTTGCGAATTGCAGGTGGGGAGTAGCGAATCGAAAATTCGCTACTCGCCATTTGCGTTTTGAGGTGTAGCCGCTGGCACTACGGCGGCGTTGAGATCACAGGAAAGGTTTGAAATGGGCAAGGAAGCCACCCGCGTACGCCGCCGCGAACGCAAGAACATCGCCTCCGGCATCGCGCACGTGAATTCGTCGTTCAACAACACGACCATCACCATCACCGACGCGCAGGGCAACACCATCGCTTGGTCGTCGGCCGGCACCATGGGCTTCAAGGGCTCGCGCAAGTCGACCCCCTATGCGGCGCAGGTCGCGGCTGAGGATGTCTCCAAGAAGGCGCAGGAACACGGCATGCGCACGCTGGAGGTTGAAGTGGCCGGTCCGGGTTCGGGCCGTGAGTCGGCGCTCCGCGCGCTGCAGGCTGCGGGCTTCACCGTCACCTCGATCCGCGACGTGACCACCATCCCGCACAATGGCTGCCGTCCGCGCAAGCGTCGGCGCGTTTGATCTGTAAGTCGCGGGCGGCCCCTGGCCGCCCTGCGATGGTTTTTGGAATTGACCGCGCGGACTGATCCGCGATCTCCAACGCCGGGTTCGGCCATTCGATTTGGCCCTGTGACCGGCAAATGGGTGAAACAGTGACGATCCAGAAAAATTGGCAAGAACTCATTCGACCGAACAAGCTGCAGGTGACGCCGGGCTCGGACGCGAGCCGGTTCGCCACCGTGGTCGCCGAACCGCTCGAGCGCGGCTTCGGCCAGACGCTCGGCAACGCGCTGCGCCGCATCCTGTTGTCCTCGCTGCAGGGCGCGGCGGTGCAGTCGGTGCATATCGACGGCGTGCTGCACGAGTTCTCCTCGATCGCCGGTGTCCGTGAAGACGTCACCGACATCGTCCTCAACATCAAGGACATCTCGATCAAGATGCAGGGCGAAGGCCCGAAGCGCATGGTCGTGAAGAAGCAGGGCCCGGGCGCCGTCACCGCCGGCGACATCCAGACCGTCGGCGATGTCACCGTGCTCAACCCCGACCTGCAGCTCTGCACGCTGGACGACGGCGCCGAGATCCGCATGGAGTTCACGGTCACGACCGGCAAGGGCTATGTCGCCGCCGAGCGCAACCGTCCCGAGGATGCTCCGATCGGCCTGATCCCGGTCGACAGCCTGTTCTCGCCGGTCCGCAAGGTGTCCTACAAGGTCGAGAACACCCGTGAGGGCCAGATCCTCGACTACGACAAGCTGACCATGACGATCGAGACCAACGGCGCGATCACGCCGGAGGACGCGGTGGCCTACGCCGCGCGCATCCTGCAGGATCAGCTCAACGTGTTCGTCAACTTCGAAGAGCCGCGCAAGGAAGTCACGCAGGAGATCATCCCCGATCTCGCGTTCAACCCGGCGTTCCTCAAGAAGGTCGACGAGCTCGAGCTGTCGGTGCGTTCGGCAAACTGCCTGAAGAACGACAACATCGTCTACATCGGCGACCTCGTGCAGAAGTCGGAAGCGGAAATGCTCCGCACCCCGAACTTCGGCCGCAAGTCGCTGAACGAGATCAAGGAAGTGCTGGCCCAGATGGGTCTGCACCTCGGCATGGAAGTGCCGGGCTGGCCGCCGGAGAATATCGACGAGCTCGCCAAGCGCTTCGAGGATCACTACTGAGAATTCGTCGTTCCGGGGCGATGCGCGAGCATCGAACCACAGATGCGCAATTGCGCATCGGGGAACCTCGAGATTCCGGGTTCGGCTCTGCGAGCCGCCCCGGAATGACGACCGGGCGAACGCAGGATGCCCACCTGCAAAACTTGTCGCTGAACCACCGCGGCAGAATTGAAGAAGGAAGAATCAATGCGTCACGGCAAGGTTCATCGGAAGCTCAACCGCACCGCCGAGCACCGGCGTGCGATGTTCGCCAACATGGCGGCCGCGCTGATCAAGCACGAGCAGATCGTCACCACGCTGCCGAAGGCCAAGGAGCTGCGGCCGATCGTCGAGAAGCTCGTCACCCTCGGCAAGAAGGGCGGCCTCGCCCTGCGCCGCCAGGCGATTTCGGAGCTGCGCGACGTCGACCAGGTCAAGAAGCTGTTCGATACGCTGGCGACCCGCTACAAGGACCGCCAGGGCGGCTACACCCGCATCATCAAGGCCGGCTTCCGCTACGGCGACAACGCGGCGATGGCCGTGATCGAGTTCGTCGACCGCGACGTCGACGCCAAGGGCCAGGACTCCGGTCCGACCCAGGACAAGGAAGCCGAGGCGGCGTAAGCCCCGCTTAGAGCCAGGTTTTGAAAGCGGCGCCTTCGGCGCCGTTTTTATTTGGCGGCGTCGCTCCATCCCCGTCGTCCTGGCGAAAGCCAGGACCCATTACCCCAAATCTAAATTGTTGCGCGACGCTGGGGCTCAAATCCTTCTCATAATCACCTGCGGTGGTAATGGGTCCTGGCTTTCGCCAGGACGACGAGGTGTGTTCTATTTCCTCACGCATCGGTGAGATGCAATTGCGGTGCATCGTGCCGCGCCCGATATGCCCATCGACATCAATGGAGATGACAGATGAAAATCGACCTTTCCGGAAAGACTGCGCTGGTAACCGGCTCCACGGCGGGCATCGGCAACGCCATCGCCAAGGGTCTGGCCGAAACAGGCGCCGAGGTCGTGGTCAACGGCCGCGGCCAGGGCAAGGTCGATGCCGCGATTGCCGCGATCACCAAAGCAGTGCCCGGCGCAAAGGTCCGCGGCATTGCCGCCGACGTCTCGACCGCGGCGGGCTGCAAGGCGCTGCTCGCGGCGTTGCCTGACGTCGACATCCTCGTCAACAATGCCGGCATCTTCGAGCCGAAGACGTTCTTCGAAATCCCCGACGAGGACTGGAGCCGCTTCTACGAGGTCAACGTGATGTCGGGCGTGCGGCTGTCGCGCGGCTACATGCAGGGCATGCTGAAGCGCAACTGGGGCCGCATCGTCTTCATCTCCTCGGAATCCGGCCTCAACATCCCGACCGAGATGATCCACTACGGCATGACCAAGACCGCGCAGCTTGCGATCGCGCGCGGGCTCGCGGAGCTGACCAAGGGGACTGCCGTCACCGTCAACTCGG
>NZ_JAQOSR010000042.1:0-54492 GCF_046718885.1 Bradyrhizobium sp. UFLA01-814
GGCTCGTCCTTTGCCGACACCGCGAACACTGCACGCGTCCCGGGCGTCGTGCTGGGCGACCTCGCCTTGCATTACGAATGGGGCAACAACTGGCGCGCGGCGCTCAATGTCGTGAACGTCACCGACAAGATCTATGTCGCGAGCTGCGCGACCATCAGCTCCTGCTACTACGGCGATCGCCGCCGCATCACGGCGAGCCTCGCCTACAAATGGTGAGCTGAACTTTCCGTTCACGGAAAATCCTGCGACAGCGAGGCGGCATTCGGCTGCCTCGCTTTTTTCGCCGTCGTCAGGGTGGTGTCAGCTTGTCGCGCTAGGTTTCGCGTCGCGGCGATATTTGCCGTGCCCAGACTGGCCCGCTCCGAAATGCGAGCCCCGGAGCGGGCCTTTTACGGTCTGGTCGCATCCTAATCCTCGTTGGCCTTGAACCGCCCGAGCCCCTTGAGCACGAACGGCGCCAGCAGCGCGATCAGCGCGATGCCGAGCAGCGTCGCCGACATCGGGCTTTGCAGCAGCACCATGGGATCGCCGAGGCTGATCGCCAGCGCGCGACGGAGCTGGCTTTCGGCGATCGGCCCGAGGATCAGCCCGATCACGACGGGCGCGATCGGGAAGTCGAACCGGCGCATCAGAAAGCCCATCACGCCGAATGCCGCCAGCATCGACAGCTCGACGACCGACGGCTTCGCCGCGATCGTGCCCATCGTCGCGAACACCAGGATGCCGGCATAGAGCCAGGGCTGCGGAATCGCCAGCAGCCGCACCCAGAGCCCGACCAGCGGCAGATTGAGTACCAGCAGCATGCCGTTGGCGATGAACAGGCTCGCGATCAGGCCCCACACCAGGTCGGGCCGCTCCGCGAACAACAGCGGCCCCGGGTTGAGGCCGTATTGCTGGAAGCCCGCCAGCATCATCGCAGCCGTTGCCGAGGTCGGCAGCCCGAGCGTCAACAGCGGCACCAGCGTGCCGGCGGCGGACGCGTTGTTCGCCGCTTCCGGCCCTGCGACGCCTTCGATCGCGCCCTTGCCGAATTCCTCGGGATGTTTGGTCAGCCGCCGCTCGGTGGAATAGGACAGGAACGTCGGGATCTCCGCCCCGCCGGCCGGCAGCGCCCCGATCGGAAAACCGAACATCGTGCCGCGCAGCCACGGCTTCCACGACCGCCGCCAGTCCTCCCGCGTCATCCACAGCGAGCCGCGCACCGGCTCGAGCTTCTCCTCGGCGTGATGACGGCGCGAGGCGACATAGAGCGCCTCGCCGACCGCGAACAGGCCGACCGCGAGCGTCGTCACCTCGACGCCGTCGAGCAGCTCGGGGATGCCGAAGGCAAGCCGCGCCTGACCGGTCAGCTTGTCGATGCCGACCAGCCCGAGCGTGAGGCCGATGAACAGGCTGGTGAGGCCGCGGACCGGCGAGTCGCCGAAGGTTGCCGACACCGTGACGAAGGCGACGCACATCAGCGCGAAGTAATCCTCCGGCCCGAAGCGCACCGCGAAATCGACCAGCCATGGCGCGAGGAATGCGAGGCCGATGGTGGCGATGGTGCCGGCCACGAACGAGCCGATCGCCGAGGTCGCCAGCGCCGGACCGCCGCGGCCGGCCTTGGCCATCTTGTTGCCCTCGAGTGCGGTCGCCATCGACGCGCTCTCGCCCGGCGTATTGATCAGGATCGCGGTGGTCGATCCGCCATACATGCCGCCGTAATAGATGCCGGCGAACATGATCAGCGAGCCGCCGGGATCGAGCTTGTAGGTCACCGGCAGCAGCAGCGCGACCGTCAGCGCCGGACCGATGCCCGGCAATACGCCGACCGCGGTGCCCAGGAACACGCCGATCAGGGCGTAGAGCAGGTTCATCGGCTGCATGGCGACCGCCATGCCGTGCGCCAGCGCAGCGAAAGTGTCCATCACAGCAGTCGCTCCAGCGGGCCGGCGGGAAGGCTCAGCGTCAACAGCTTGTCGAACGCGAGATAAATCAGCGTCGTGATCACGAGCGCGATGGCGGTGTCGGCCAGCACGGCGCGGCGGCCGAACGCCGCCGACGTGGTGACGAACAGCGCCGAGGTGGCGAGGATGAAGCCGCCGCCAAGGCCGATGATGGCGATCAGGAGCGCCAGGCCGCCGATGATCAGCCACACCGGTTTCTGATCCATGCTCTCGCGCGGCGGCAGGTTGCCGCGCAGCGCGTCGATCAGATTGCCGACCGCGAGGATGACAAGGCCGATTGCGATGACGACCGGCATCGCCTCCGGCCCCATGCCGTACATCGTGGTCGACGGCAGCTTGCTGGCGTCCCACACCAGCACCGCCGCAAGCCCGGCAAGCGCGGCCGCGATGACCACGCCGGCGCGATCGACGCGCCGCGCCGGCGCGGGCGGGAGATTTTCTGACGCCGCGTCCGGCATCACGACTTCACGAGGCCGACGGACTTCAGCACCTCGGTCACGCGCGTGATCTCCTTCTTCAGGAAATCCGCGAAGGCGTCGCCACCGAGATAGGCGTCATCCCAGCCCTTCTGCTTCAGGATCTCCTTCCAGGCGTCGGACTTCACCATCTTCTCGACCGCATCGCTCAGCACCTTGCGCTGCTCCGGCGTGATGCCGGGCGGTGCGACCACCGAGCGCCAATTGGCCAGCACGAGATCGATCCCCTGCTCCTTGAAGGTCGGGATATCGACGCCGGGCAGTCGGTTCGCCGACGTCACGCCGAGCGCGCGCAACTTGCCGGCCTTGATCTGGCCTTCATATTCGCTGAGGCCGGAAATGCCGGCCGTGACCTTGCCGCCGAGAATGGCTGCAAGCGACTCGCCGCCGCCCGAGAACGGAATGTAGTTGATCTTCTTGGCGTCGGCGCCGACCGTGCCCGCGAACAGCGCCGCCATCACATGGTCGACGCCGCCGGCCGAGCCGCCGGCAAAGGTCACCTTGGCGATATCGGCCTTCACCGCGGCGGCAAGATCCTGCGCCGTCTTGATCGGCGAGTTCGCCGGCACCACGATGACCTGGATCTCCTCGGTGAGGCGCGCGATCGGCGTCACCTGATCCAGCGTCACCGGCGACTTGTTCATGGCGAGTGCGCCCACCATGACGAAGCCGTTCACCATCATCTGGTTGCCGTCGCCCTTGGCGCCGTTGACGAACTGCGCGATGCCGACGCTGCCGCCGGCGCCGGGAACGTTGGTGACCTGGACGCTGCGCGCGACACCGGAGGCGACCAGCGCCTGCTGCATCGAGCGCGCCGTCTGATCCCAGCCGCCGCCGGGCGCTGCCGGCGCCATCAGCTTGAGCTCGAGCTGCTGCGCGGGCGCCGGACCGCTCGCCCCAAGCAACAGCGCGACGACCGCGCCGACCAGGCGCATGTGGGACGGGATCATGGGGCTTCCTCCTGAATTTTCGGAAAGCAGCCTGCCGATCGCCGGCTGCATCCGGTCACGTGATCGCATCGCCACTCGGACGGCGCGGTCCCTTCGGGTCAGGAATCGCTCGCCGATCTCGCGTCTGCGTGTCCCTAGCGACCATTCGCCACAGCCTTCGGCAAGCCGCAGGGCACGGCTAGCCAGTGCTGCAAATCGCCGCACCATCGCCGGTCATTTTTCGCTTGCTTTGATTCGGAGCGGGCCGCCAACGCAAGCCTGGTTCTAGGAACCTTCGCCATTTACTCCCGTTCCACCTCGGCCGATTGGTACGGCTATTGGAGGAGAGAACATGAACGTTAAGACCATTGTCGCGGCAACTTTGCTTGCCGCTTTCGTCACGCCGGCATTTGCAGCGGATGAATTCTACGTCGTGCAAGACGTGAAGACGAAGAAGTGCACGATCGTTGACAAGAAGCCGGTCGACACGACGACCACCGTCGTCAGTCCGTCGGGCACTGTCTACAAGACGCGCACCGAAGCCGAGACCGGCATGAAGAGCGTCAAGGTCTGTACCTCGGACTAGGAGGCGATCGAATGCCAGTCATCATTCTCTGGGCTGTGCCGGCGATCATGGTCATCGGCGGCGGCATCTACCTGATCGGCCATATGCACTGAAGGCAAGGAGACCTCTTATGAAGAAATTGGCTATCGGCTGCATCATGGCCGCAGCGTTCGCTACCGCCGCGCATGCCGCTACCACCATGCCCGCCGCGCCGGCGGACAGTTCGACCATCACCAACTACTACAAGCAGAATGTCTACGACCCGAAGGAATCCAAGATCGGGACCATCGACGATGTACTTGTCGACAAGTCCGGCAAGGTCACCGGTCTCGTCGTCGGTGTCGGCGGTTTTCTCGGCGCCGGCGAGAAGGACGTGATCGTGCCATTCACGGCCGTCAAGTCCCAAAAGAAAGACGACAAGTGGTGGCTCACGCTCGACGAGACCAAGGACAGCCTGAAGGCCGCGCCTGGTTTCAAATACGATCGCGCCAGCACGACCTGGAAGCCGGAGAACAAGTAGCACCGAGGTCCCGCCTGCTCACTGAGGGCAGGCGGGACGCTGCGGCAGATCACTCACGGGATGGCGGCGCTATCGAAGCTCGCCCGAAACGCATCAGGTAATGCGCCAAACAACGAAATGGCCCCAGCACCTTTGGGGGCCTGGAGGCCGGTGCTGGGGCCGTTTGCCTGATCCGGGGCTGAGCTGTTGGAGCCAGGCAGCCCCATCCATCAAGAACCGCGCGGTTCCAGCATTAGCTTATGTAAATCGCTGCGGGATATCCCAAGGCGAGTGTCTTGCGCGCAACAGCCGATTGGCTGGGCAAAGCCGGCAGCTCAGGGCGAAGCCGGCGCGACCGTCGAATGAGGGCCTCGGTGGAGCCCTCGGTCGAATTTCAAGCTAGCAATTCTTACCCTAGCAAAAGCCAGGCCATGGAGGCGATGAGAGCCACAAGCGACACGGTCGCAGCGCTTACAAAGGCAATCTCCACACCGTCGATATGGTGGTGGTTTGTATGCATTGAGCGTCCTCCTAGATGGGTGCCCGCGGACCTTGGGACAGCAGCCACGCCGTCAAATTGGCGGTGGTTTCGTCATGCCGCGCCTGCCTCAACAGGGTCTCTCGCTCTCGACAGGGAGGAAGGTTCTTGGCCCGTTGACGTAGCCGTTTGGCTTCCTGGGCAAGGCGTTCTTCAAGATGGAAAATCTGCCTAACCCGGCGTCGTCGCTTCATGGCTCCTCTCTCCAACGCTGACGTTTGGCTGCCCCAAAGCAAAATCAAAAAGCCCGGGAGCGTGAAAAGTTCCCGCCAGCTTCGCGTCAATGAGATCAGACGGATGGAACTGCCGGAACGGCGTGGAAGTTACAGGACATGGGCATCGCCAAGGACCTGAAGAAGCAGGCCAAGACCGCCGAGCAGGCGGCGGTGCGGACGGCTGACGAATTCGCGGCCGAGCAAATGAAGAACCTCGCCCAGGCCTTCCGGGCTCAGGCCGAGGTCGTCAAGCGAAACAAGAAAAAGAAGAAAGATGAGCTTCACCGTAAAGGCTAGGTGCAAGTTTGGAGAGATCGTGCACCGTCGCGGCACCGCCGAGGCAGCTCTGCGCAAGGCAAAAGAGCTTTCACGATCCCAGTGTTACGACATCCACATCGTGACACCTGAAGGCCGAGACTACGACTCGTCCGAGTTTGGGGATCTTCCCCGCACGCCGTTGGCTGTGCGCGTTGCTCAGAAAGGCCACACCTATCCATAGAGCAGCGGAGGTTTCAAAAAGGCCGGCTCAAAAAACGGCCCCAGCGAGGGGGTACAGGCTGAGGCCGGAGCAACTTGGTGCTCAATTCTAACCTAGACCCGACATCTGCCGCCTCTCCGTCCGGTATCGGCGCTTACGAAGTTGAGGTACCTCTTCTTGGCTACGAAACTCCTGGACCCGCCAGCAGACCAATTGTCGTCAGGATTTTGCATCACCCATCCTGGGGCCAGAGCCATCGCCGCTCGCATGCATTTCAAGCGGGCGGCGTTCGGTTATGAGCGCCCCCTCTCCGCGACCCGCCTTGCGCGCCCGACTGGCGCGACAATCAATAGCGGTTGCGATATCCCCGCCGCTGCTGACCAAATGCCGCGCGAGGATTGATGCCGCAGGTCACGTTCCTTCCGGACGCTGACGCGAGACACTGGGCGCGGGTTCGGTACATGCAATCGCCGGGATAGCCGACGCCGCGCCCCTGCACGCACCAGGGATAATCCCGGGCGCTGGCCGGGCTCACATTTGCCAGCCCTGCAATGCCGAACGCCAGAACGAACGCCAAGACAGCGAATAGGACAGTTGTGCGCATGATTGGCTCCTCGCAAGCAATCGAGGACCAACGGAGCGGCAAGATCAGCGTTCCCTTCGGATCGTGGCCGGCCGGTGAGCAAGATCGCGGGCCGCAGCTGGAGCGGCCGCGCCGAGAGCGAGCGCAGGAACCATGCTCCGTCGGGTCGGTTGTCGGAAACCATCCATCCTACACAAGTCAATTGGCATGCCGTCACGACTGCTTTGGTTTCTGACTTTTCCGGTTCTGGTTGTTCTGGGTGGCTGCGGCGATCAACTCGAGTGCGATTCAATCGAAACCCGGAAGGCCGTGCTCCAGACCATCTCCAACGATCACCGCAATCCGCTTGTCAATTTCGCCGCCAGGGAATCGACGGCAAAGCCCACTGCGGAAAACTCAAAGCCGCAATACCTCCTCGCTGAAAAGATCGTCACGACGTCGGCCAGTGAGGACAAGCGAACATTGCAGTGTAGCGGCGGCATCTCGGTTTCCGTGGGCGACATCAAGGCTTCCAAGGAAGTCGAATTCACCGTGCAGAAATCAAGCGACGGAAAGCTCGCGGTTTCGGTTGCTCCATTTCAGTTTTGAGGTGCGACAAACTCAGTGTCGTCCTGGCGAAAGCCAGGACCCATTACCCCAAATCTCAATTGTTGCGCGACGCTGGGGCCGCGATCCCGTTCATCATCAAATGCGGTGGTTATGGGTCCTGGCTTTCGCCAGGACGACGATCGTGTGTGAGGAACCCGCACCGTCATAGCCAGGTTGGCGATCCAGTACGCCGCGGCCTCTCGGCTCAATCACCGCGGCCTCTGGAATACTGGACCACCCGCTTTCGCGGGTGACGACACCGAACGAGCTGTTTGACAGTTGAACCAGACTGCGAAACCAGGCTGGCTTACAGCCCGGTATACCCGGCCTTGACATGGTCGGTGCTGCCGTCGAGCTGGCGCAGATAGGTCAGCCCACACACCGTCAAGCGATGCGGATCGCGCTCGCCGGCGTCGAACAGCGTCTGCACGTACTCTGTCACCTTGGCGCGCGCTTCGTCGCTTGCAGCGGGCGTGCGGTTGAGCAGCAGATCATACGTCTGCATGATCCGATCGATCGCGGCTTCCATTGAAGTCTCCGGGTTGACGCTCAGGCGACCACCAGCGTCTCGGCCTCGAACTTCGCGATCGCCTTGTTGGCGAGGCGGAGGCGGTTCATCTCGCCGCGCTGGAACAGCTTCACGATGATGCCGAGCAGGCGCTCATTGGTGGCGAAATTGTCGGGAATGGCGCCGGATTTGCGCAGATAGTTCGAGGCGATCGCGTAGGCGTCACCGACGACCTCGACGTTCAGCACCTCAATCCCGCGTTCGAGCAACATATCCCTGCCTCTCCGTTGGCTAACGGATAAGCCGCAGGGAATGCCTTGGTTCCTCGCCGGGGCTCATTTATTTTCGCAGGTGCAGCATGAAAAACGCACCGGCCGGGCATGACCGATGCGTTGACTGGAGCAAGGCTGGACTGGAGCAAGGCTGGACTGGAGGCTGCCGGTCTTCTCGAGCGGCCGGCTTGGCCATCAGGCGAAAACGGGAAGGCTCAGAGGCGATACAGGATCTGGTCGGTCCAGAAGCGCTCGAGGCGATGCAGCGACTTGTTGAGGCTCGCGAACTCCTCGTTCGAGATGCCGCCGACCTGCTCCACCGTCTTGACGTGCTTCTGATAGAGCGCATCGACGATCTTGCGGACTTCCTGGCCCTGCGGGGTCAGCCGAATGCGGACCGAGCGGCGATCGACGCGCGATCGCTGATGATCGAGGAAGCCGAGCTCGACGAGCTTCTTCAGATTGTAGGAGACGTTGGAGCCGAGATAGTAGCCGCGGGTGCGCAGCTCGCCGGCGGTCAGTTCCTTGTCGCCGATGTTGTACAGGAGCAGCGCCTGCACCGAGTTGATGTCGGCGCGGCCGCGACGATCGAATTCGTCCTTGATGACGTCGAGGAGCCGGCGATGCAGCCGCTCCACCAAAGTCAGGGCTTCGAGATAGAGCGGCTGCACCGGAGCTTGATCGGCAGCGCGATCAGCGGCATTCGCCGCCGTTGTCGCAACGGCTTTCATCATGACACTTCCCCTGTTTGTCGTTTTTATCGACTTTATTCGACGAAACTTGTGTCCCGCCTGATAGGTCCAACGTAAGGGGGCCGTTTGAATATCCGCTTAAATAAGAGAATAAAGAGATCATGAATTTAAGACAGTGAATCGTGGATTAAGCCCATGGATCAAAGGCTTTTCGCAACTTTTCATTGACGGTGGCAGACCCTTGTTCACGCTTCGTCTGCCTGCCCTGTCACATTCGGAAACAGCATCGTCTGAATTCGAAACGGTGGCGTAACGGGTATGAGGGAACCCTTTACGGTGACCGATCGGTTACCGGAAAATTCTTTGAAAATTTTATCGGCGTGCATCGGCGGGACGTGCACGCGACGCGCGCAAGCGGTGCTGATCCGGTGCGGGGCCAGACCGGTTCCGCCGTCGGCCCGCGCAAAGCCGGCCGGCACACGCGCCGAGATCCGGTGAAATGGGTCCCGACGGCAGGTCCCGCAGAGACGGTCCCGGAAGGGGTTGTCTCAAACGGATGCGATCTGTCGGAACCCAACTATCAGAACCAGCGATGCTGTCTTCTCGTTGCGCGCACGGCTGCCAAATATTGCCGGCCGCGGCCGGCTATTCGTGGCGCTGTCGCCACGGGGCAACAGTGCATCAGGCCATCGCTGCACGCCGGCCTATGGCGGGCGTTCGCGCGCCGACATCCAGGCCAGCGCGAGATAGGCGGCGAGCATCAGCGCCTCGAGCCCGACCACGGTGAGACTGCCGCCATAGATGCCGGGAAACATCAGCTCGATGACCGCCATCGACACCACGGTGGTCAGCCACACCACGGCGCCCCACGGCGTCGCGAGCCAGAGCCCGACGGCGGCGACGAGCTCGATGACGGCGAAATAGATCGTGGCGGTCTGCCAGGCCATCGACTGGTTCTCGAAGGCCTCCTCCTCGCCGCCGACGAAGCCGGTCACCTGGGCCCAGTGATAGAGGCCCTTGGCGACCGAGACGACGGCCATGATGCGCAGGAAGATGACGAGGCGCCGCGTCCACGCATTGTCGTCCGGCTCGATCCGGTCGGACGAAATCGCGCTCACCGAGATGGCGTTGTCCCGCGCCTGATCGCGTGCAGAGGTGTCAGACATCCGAATCGCCGCAGAGCGGCTGCAAAATGGGGTTCATGGGCGCAGTCTTGGCCCGCCGGGGACGCAAAATCAATTGCCGTTGCGGCAAATCAAGGGCGCCAAGGATGCAATAGCGGCGCAATGACGGCGCCCCTGACAGGTGCTAGAACTGGACTTATATCAGGTCCAGACCTTATCAGGTCCAGAACTGCCGTCCGTCGAGGAGAAGAAGACATGGCGATCAAATTCGGGCGCCCGATCGAACTGCGCGATGCGCCGCGGCGCCAGACTGATGCCCTCGCCTCCCCCTCGCTCGACCTTACGATCCGGATGCGGCGCAATCGCAAGTCGGAATGGGCCCGCCGCCTGGTGCGCGAAAACGTGCTGACCACCGACGACCTGATCTGGCCGATGTTCGTGGTCGATGGCCACAACACTCGCACGCCGGTGGCCTCGATGCCCGGCGTCGACCGGCTCACCGTCGACCAGATCGTCCGCGACGCGGAGCGCGCGGCAAAGCTCAACATTCCCTGCATCGCGCTGTTCCCGTTCACCGAGCCCTCGCTGCGCGACGAGCAGGGCTCGGAAGCGCTCAATCCCGACAATCTGGTCTGCCAGGCGGTGCGCGCGATCAAGAAGGAGTTTCCCGACATCGGCGTGCTGTGCGACGTCGCGCTCGATCCCTTCACCAGCCACGGCCATGACGGGCTGATCGAGGACGGCAAGATCCTCAACGACGAGACCGTTGCGGTGCTGGTGAAGCAGGCGCTGACCCAGGCCGAGGCCGGCTGCGACGTGATCGCGCCGTCGGACATGATGGACGGCCGGATCGGTGCGATCCGCGAGGCGCTCGACGACAACGGCTTCGGCGACGTGCAGATCATGTCCTATGCGGCGAAATACGCCTCCGCTTTCTACGGGCCGTTCCGCGACGCAATCGGCTCGGCCAAGACGCTGACCGGCGACAAGCGCACCTACCAGATGGACAGCGCCAATTCCGACGAGGCGCTGCGCGAGGTCGAGCTCGACATCGCCGAGGGCGCCGACATGGTGATGGTGAAGCCGGGCATGCCCTATCTCGACATCGTCCGCCGCGTGAAGGACCATTTCGCGATGCCGACCTTCGTGTACCAGGTGTCCGGCGAGTACGCGATGATCGCGGGCGCCGCCGCCAATGGCTGGATCGACGGCGAGCGCGCGATGATGGAGAGCCTGGTCGGCTTCAAGCGCGCCGGCGCCGACGGCATCCTCACCTATTTCGCGCCGAAGGCCGCCGAAAAGATCAAGGCGGAGAGCTGATAGTTTCCTCCGCCGTCATTGCGGGGAGCTCGCGACAAAATTGCAAAGCAATTTTGCACTGAAGCGACGATGCTATCCATGCCGCCGCGAGCTCAGCAATGCGTTGCTTCGCTCCGCTCGCAATGACGGCGTGGAGGTAGAACCGCTCAATTCAGCCGCCGAATCGCCGGAATATTTCGGCTAGTTAATGTTCGCGCAGGCTTGGCGAACGCGCCTCCTGTTCCCATCTCCTGCGCGGGACTTTCATCGGAGGTTGGTCATGTCCTACGGCAATGACGGCGGCACCTGGCGCAATGAGGCCTGGAGCAACGACGGCGGCGTTCCCCCGCATGCGTTCGATCCGTTGATGCAGCCGGACCTGTTCCGCGGCGTGCTGACGCGGCGCGTGTTTGCATTCCTGATCGACCTGTTCGTGCTGTCGGTGCCGGTGATCCTCGCGGTGATTTTCATCGCGGTGTTCGGCCTCGTCACGCTCGGTCTCGGCTGGGCGCTGTTCTGGCTGGTCTCGCCGGCCTCGATCGTCTGGGCGATCGTCTATTACGGCGCCTCGATCGGCGGGCAGCACTCCGCCACCATCGGCATGCGCATGATGGATCTGGAACTACGGACCTGGTACGGCGCGCGCGGCTATTTCGTGCTCGGCGCCACCCACGCGGTGCTGTTCTGGGTGACGATCTCGTTCCTGTCGCCGCTGGTGCTCCTGATCGGGCTGCTCAACGGCCGCCGCCGGCTGCTGCACGACATCATCCTCGGAACCGTCATTATCAACAGCTCGGTCCGGACCCCGGTCGCCCCGGCCGCGCGGGCCTCCTATTAGGCCCGCCTAAACCAATTGACCGTTAGCCTCAGGGGGGCGATGCTCACTCGGCTGCCTTTATTGTTTGTGGAGCCCGACGATCTGACGTGACCCAGCATTCGCGTGATACTCCCCAGTTCTATTTGACGGCGCCCTCGCCCTGCCCGTATTTGCCGGGCCGACACGAGCGGAAGGTTTTTACGCACCTGGTCGGCGACAAAGCGGGCGATCTCAACGACTTGCTGACCCATGGCGGCTTCCGCCGCAGCCAGTCGATCGCCTACCGCCCGGCCTGCGACCAGTGCCGGGCCTGCGTCTCGGTCCGGGTGATCGCCAACGAATTCCGCCCCTCCCGCAACTTCCGCAAAGTGCTGGCCCGCAACGCCGACGTCATCGGCGAGCAGCGCACCGCGGTGCCGACCTCGGAGCAATATTCGGTCTTCCGCGCCTATCTCGACCGCCGCCACCGCAACGGCGGGATGGCCGACATGACCGTGCTCGACTACGCCATGATGGTCGAGGACAGCCATGTCGAGACCCGGATCATCGAGTACCGCAAGCGCAATGCCGACAGCGCGATCACCGGCCGCGGCGACGAGCTGATGGCGGTGGCGCTGACCGACGTGCTCAGCGACGGGCTGTCGATGGTCTATTCGTTCTTCGAGCCCGGGCTGGAGGCCCGCTCGCTCGGCACCTTCATGATCCTCGACCACATCGCCCGCGCCCGCCGGCAGGGCCTGCCCTACGTCTATCTCGGGTACTGGATCGAGGGCTCCAAGAAGATGGACTACAAGGGCCGCTTCCTGCCGCAGCAGCGGCTTGCGCCGTCGGGCTGGCTGCGCGTCGATGCCTCAGGCGAGGTCTTGGCCGAGCCGCAGGACTAGCTGCCGAAGAACGTATCGATCAGCAGCTTCACGTTCAGGATCACGATCAGCCCGGCAACGATCCACGCTGCCACCGCGACGGGGCGCGAAATCGCGAACACGCCCATCTTGCGCTTGTCGGACACGAAGCGCACCAGCGGGATCACCGCGAACGGCAGCTGCATCGACAGCACGACCTGGCTGAACACCAGCAGCTGCGCCGTGCCGCTTTCGCCATAGAGCGCGGCGACCACGATGACCGGGACGATCGCGATACCCCGCGTCACGACCCGCTGCAGCCAGTCGGGCAGCCGCAGATCGAGAAAGCCCTGCATCACGATCTGTCCGGCCAGCGTCGCGGTCACCGTCGAGTTGAGGCCGGACGCCAGCAGCGCCACGGCAAACAGCGTCGAGGCGATGCCCAGGCCGAGCAGCGGCGAGAGCAGTTCGAACGCCTGGTCGATCTCGGCGACATCGGAATGGCCGCTCTTGTGGAAGGTCGCGGCCGCCAACACCAGGATCGCGGCATTGACGAACAGCGCCAGCATCAGCGCGATGGTGGAATCCGTGGTCGCCCACTTGATCGCGTCGCGCCGCCCCTCCTCGGTGCGCGGATAGGCGCGGGTCTGCACGATCGAGGAGTGCAGATAGAGATTATGCGGCATCACGGTGGCGCCGATGATGCCGATCGCGATGTAGAGCATCTCCGGATTGGTGACGATCTCGCGCGACGGGATGAAGCCGCCGAGCACGGCGGCAACCGGCGGCGCGGCGGCGGCGATCTGGACGACGAAGCAGACCGCGATGACGATCAGGAGCGCGATCACGAAGGCCTCGAGGAAGCGGAAGCCGCGGTTCATCAGGAGCAGCAGCAGGAACGCATCCAGCGCCGCCAGCAGCGCGCCGCCGATCAGGGGAATGCCGAACAGCAGCTTGAGCGCGATCGCGGTACCGATCACCTCGGCGAGGTCGCAGGCGATGATCGCGGCCTCGCAGGCAAGCCACAGCAGCAAATTCACCGGGCGCGAGTAGGTCGCGCGGCAGGCCTGGGCGAGATCGCGGTCGGTGGCGATGCCAAGCCGCGCGGCGAGCGCCTGCAGCAGGATCGCCATCAGGTTGGAGAGCAGGATGACCGACAGCAGCGTGTAGCCAAACTTCGATCCGCCCGCGAGGTCGGTGGCCCAGTTGCCGGGGTCCATATAGCCGACCGAGACCAGGTAACCCGGCCCGGCGAAGGCCAGCAGCCGCCGCCACCAAAGGCCGCCTGACGGCACCGCGACGGTCGCGTTCACCTCCGGCAGGCTGCGCACATGTCCGGCATCGCCCCGCCAGCCGCCTGGCACGGCATTGGGAACGGAAACGGAAGACAGTTCAGGGGTCCGAGCATCCATCCGACAAGGATGGCCGATCTCTCCCGTTATTGCAACTCATTTGCAACTGCATCTAGGCTCACGAAAATGATACCAGCTGCCCAGCTTGTAAAGTACTGAGGAAGTACTTTACGTTAGATGCATGATCAAGCTGCCCGTCGAGACGCCCACCGCAACGCTGCGCTACGCCCTCGCCCCTGACCCTTCAGCCATCGAGGCGATCGAGGCGACCTTTGCGGCCTATGACCGGATGATGGCGATCCTCGCCGAGGTCGCCCCCGTCGGCGCCAACCTCGTCTCGCTGCACGCCCAGGCCTACGAGAAGATCCGCAAGGAGACCGGCCTGCCCGCACGGCTGGTGACGCTCGGCCTGCGCGACCGCGCCAATTACATCGCGGGCTCCGCCGTCCGCCGGATACCGCTCGACGACAAGTTGTTTGCGATCAAGGGCCCAACTTCACTGACCATTAGCACTGTCAGCGGACGCGTCTTGGTGCCGTTCGACGTGCCGGGATATGTCTCGGGCTGGGAAAGCCCCTTCCCGGCGCATTTGATCTCGGATGGACGCGGCTACGAAATCCACATCGCCGTCAAATCGAAATCAGCACCACCGGAGGAGAAGACCATGCTTCACGAAGGCATCCTTGCGCGCATGGGCCGGCTTCTTGCCGCCATCGCGAGCCAGACCATCGACAATGTCGAGAACAACAACAAGGTCGCGCTGGTCAAACAGGCGATCCGCGAGATCGACGCCGGGGCCGACGAGGCCCGCTACGCGCTCGGCAAGTCGCGCGCCGAAGAATTCCGTTTGAAGAAGCGGCGCGAGGAACTGGATACCGAAACGATCGGTTTGAACGAGAAGATTCGTCTCGCACTTGTGGAAAATCGCGAGGATCTCGCGCGCGCCGGCGTCGCACGGCAAATTGATCTGGAGTCGCAGGTGATCGCGCTGGAACGCGCGATGGATTTCATCGAGCTCGAAATCGATGAGCAGACCAAGGCGCTGCAGGCCATGCTCGGCGCGCGCCGCGAGGCGGAGACGCGCTTGGCCGATCTCGAACAAAGCCTGATCCGCGAGGCCCAGGACGAAACCAGCCGGGGCCCATCCGCGACCAATACATTGAGTGCTGAGCGCGCCATGGCGGCGATCGCCCGGGTCACCGGTGTTCCCGCCTCCAGCGTGCTCGGCGACAAGGAGCTTGACGAACTCGATCGCCTGCATCGCGAAAAGGAAATCGCGGCGCGGCTTGAAAGGATCAAGTCAGAAAAATGAGTGCAGTTGGCGACATTCTGCTCGCCCCCGACGTGCGGCCCTTCGCGGTCGCGGCTGCGATCATGGTGGCACTTGGCGGTGTCGAATTGCTGAGCACCATGATCGGACTTTCGATCAGCGAACTCATCGGCAAGGATTTCGCGGTCGAGGCCGAGAGCCACAACGCTCTCAGTGGCCTGTTTCTCTGGATCAACGCCGGGCGGCTTCCCCTCCTGATCCTGATCATCCTGATCCTCGGCATCTTCTCGATCGGAGGCTTCCTGCTTCAGGGACTGGCGCATGCCGCAGGCACCGCCATCCCGGTCTCGCTTGCCGCGGTGGTTGCTGCCGCAGGCAGCATCCCCGTGATCAGAAATACCAGCCGCGGCCTCGCTCGCGTCATTCCGCGCGACGAGAGCTATGCGGTCAACGACA
This sequence comes from Bradyrhizobium sp. UFLA01-814, assembly GCF_046718885.1. Taxonomy (NCBI): domain Bacteria; kingdom Pseudomonadati; phylum Pseudomonadota; class Alphaproteobacteria; order Hyphomicrobiales; family Nitrobacteraceae; genus Bradyrhizobium; species Bradyrhizobium sp. UFLA01-814. Next base: position 15,450 of record NZ_JAQOSR010000042.1, read on the forward strand.
GCGACTTTGTCGGCAAGGTCGCGACCGTGTCGGTCGGCCCGCTCGATCAGGGCCTGCCCGGCCGGGTCCGTCTCAAGGATGTCTTCGGCAACTGGCACACCGTGTCGGCGCGTGCCAGCGCGGAGTCTGGGGCATTGCCGGTCGGCGCCAGCGTGCTGCTGGTCGATCGCGACGCCAAGGGCTTCATCGCGATTGCCGCTCCAGCCGACCTCGTCGAACAACAACCGTCCTCCAACAGGGCATAACACATGTGGGAACTTGCTGTACCCGTCGTTATTGGCGTCATCGTCATCCTCGTTATCGGTCTCCTGTTCGCAAAGCTCTACAAGCGCTCGACGCGCGATGAGGCCTATGTCCGCACCGGCCTCGGCGGCCAGAAGGTGGTGCTCGACGGCGGCTCGCTCGTGCTGCCGATCTTCCACTCCACCGCGGCGGTGAACCTGAAGACGCTGCGGCTCGAGGTCGCGCGCGGCGGCCCTGACTCGCTGATCACCAAGGACCGCATGCGCGTCGATATCGGCGCCGAGTTCTATCTGCGCGTCAAACCCGACTCCTCGTCGATCGCGCTCGCCGCGCAGACGCTCGGCAACCGCACCAATGACGCGGCCGAGCTGCGCGAGCTGGTCGAGGCCAAGTTCGTCGACGGCCTGCGCTCGGTCGCCGCGACCATGAACCTCGAGGAATTGCAGGAGCAGCGCGCGACCTTCGTCAAGGCGGTGCAGGACGCGGTCGGCGCCGACATCCAGAACAACGGTCTCGAGCTTGAATCGGTGTCGCTGACGAAGCTCGACCAGAGCGACATCAAGCACTTCAACCCGAGCAATTTCTTCGATGCGCACGGCCTGACCACGCTGACCAAGATCACCAAGGAGCGTGAGCAGGAGCGCAACCAGATCGTCCGCACCACCGAGGTCAACATCGCCCAGCAGGACCTGGTAGCGCGGCAGACCACGCTGACGATCGAAAGCACCAAGCGCGAGGCCGAGCTCGCCCAGCAGCGCGACATCGCCAACAAGACCGCCGCGATGCGCGCGCAAACGGCGCAGGTCGAGCAGACCGCGTTGCAGAACGAGGCCGAATACCGCATCCAGCAGGAGCTCGCGGTCGCCAACAAGCAGACCGAGGCCAACCAGGCCCGCGACACCCGCAAGATCGAGGCCGATCTCGCGGTCAAGCGCCGCAATACCGAGATGGAGCGTGACCTTCAGATCGTGGCGCAGGAAAGCGCCATCGCGGTCGCGGCCAAGAGCAAGGAGCAGTCGGAAGCCCAGACCATCGCCGAGACCGCGCGCGCGGTCGCGATCGCCGCCGAGGAAAAGGTCACCACCGCCCGCGCCACCGAGATCGCCGAGCGCGACAAGATCATCAACGTGATCGCGGCGCGCAAGGCGGCCGAGACCGACGCGATGCCGATCACGGTGATGGCCGAGGCCGAACGCCAGGCCGCCGCCAACAAGGCGGAAGCCACCAACGTGCTCGCCAAGGCCGATGCGGCCGCCGCCACCACCCGCGCTGCCGGCGTCAAGGCTCTCGGCCAGGCCGAAGCCGAGGTCGCGACGATGAAGGCGGAGGCGCGCAACAGACTGAGCGCCGACATGATCGCCTACGATCTCAACCTCGCGCGGATCAACGTGATCCCGAGCGCGCTCGCCGAGGCGGTGAAGCCGATCGAGAAGATCTCCGACATCCGGATCTTCGACACCGGCGGCATGCTCGGCCGCGGCGGCGCCAACGGCCACACCAACGGCAATGGCGGCCTCGGGCTCGGCGACGGCCTCGCCGCGCAGCTGCTGTCGGTCTCGGCATTCAAGCCGATGATCGACAAGATTCTCTCGGAGGCAGGATTCCCGGCCGGAGCCGACGCACTCACCAGCCTGACCAGCGCGCTGGCGCAGCGCAATGCCGAGGTCGCCCCGTCGGCGGCGAATGGCGAGGACAGCCGCCCCGCCACGTTGGTCGGCACCATCACCGGCCAGCTCGCGCCCACGCCGCAATGAAAGCGCCGAGGTGTTGGGCTGAATCAGTCTGATGGCAAACGCACTTCACCTCTCCCGCTTGCGGGGAGGTTGGATCGCATCGACAGATGCGATCCTGTTGCCGCCTCAGGGCGTGATGTCCCCACGGATGGCGCCTGAGCATGGGCGCATTCTTGCCCGTGCATGTCCGCCGTAGGTTGAACAAGTTGTTCTAGGCGAATGGCATGTCTATGAGCCGAAGCTGGATCGCCTTCGCTATCGCATGCGGCCTGTTCGACGCGTTGAGGTGCGCGATCGCACGCTTCATGTGAGAACGTACGGTCTCGCAGGACAAACCGAGGATCAGGGCAATGTCATCCGAGGTCTTCCCTTGCGCTGCGAGGGACAGGCACTCCTTCTCACGCGCGCTGAGCCAAGCCTTGGTGTCGGCGGCTTGGTTCCACAACCATCTCCGGAGAGAGGTATTCTGGAATTGATGACACAATGCGAACAGTCCATTGACAACCGTCGGTGAAGAACCGGTCTCGTACTTCGTCGCGCTTTCCGAAATCGCACTGACGAACGCAAATGACCCGTTCGGCATGTGCATCGGAATCGTGATTCCGTAGTGCAGGTTCTTGTCGTTCAGGTGGTCCACGCACGCCCGCTCGCCAGTGCTCAGGCGTTCATGGGCTTGTACGTCGATCCACTTTAGGGGCAAGGTCGTCGTAAAGCAGAACCGGTAGTAGGGATCGCAAAGGTGGCTCCAGTGCCGATCCCATCGATTTGGAAAGGCTCGCGTCTTCACGACGGGTGACGTGAAGCTGCCGTCTTGCGCTCTCGGCGTGCTGGCCATGCCGTAGGCGAAGGAGGAAAAACCCAGGTCCGACAGGGCTTGATGCAATGCATCCAGGGCGGACTCGAGGTCAACCGCCTGTTCGAGGTCGGCCGCGAAGCGTCCCATCAGAGCTTCGCGGTCGGCGGTGGGAAATGCGTGGGCTGCTGGGAGAGACATCAAGGTCCATCTCTCATCACGGGCCATAATGGTCATCCTGCGGCCCGCAGGTGTCAAGCCACGCTAGACGGCCAGCTTAGGTCGCCGACGCTGCCAGGGATGCGTCGCGCCTTCGAACGCGGACGCGATGCGGAACACCCTCAGGTCGTCATAGGCTGGACCGACAATCTGCATCCCGGTGGGCACGCTTGTTTCGGCATCGAAACCGGTGGGCACAGACATCACCGGGAGGGTGCCGACCAGGTTGAAGGGATACGTCATGAACCAGCCGATAAAGGGGTTCACCGGCTTCCCGTTGATGGTGAGCGGCTCTTCGCTGCTGCGCCCTGCGACGATCTTCGTCGTCGCAGTGGTCGGACAGATCAGCGCGTCGTGGGTCTCGAAGAGCTTCGACATCGATACGTACATCTTCTGCCGCACGGTATTCAGGTTGTAGAACTTCGTGACGTCGAGCTTCTTGCCCTCTTCGAGGATCTTGATGACGTACGGGTCAACGTCGTTGCGGGACTTGGTCAGAAGACTGCCCGCCAGCGCGTAGAACACACCCTGCCACCGGGTGTTCCATGTCTCTTCGATTTCCTTGGTCCAGCCGATATCGACCTCATCGACCACGGCGCCGAGCGAACGCAGGACCGACACAGCATTGCGTGTGTTCTTCTCGACCTCAGGATCGACCGCGAAATAGCCCAGGTCCATCGACAGCGCGATCCTCATGCCAGCGATGCTGTCGAAGGTCGGCGGGATGACCACCTTGTCCCGCAGGGACGACATGTCGGCCGGATGCTGGCCGGAAGTGACATTCTGCATCAGCCCGCAATCGCCGACGCTGCGGGCCAGTTCGCCATAATGGATCAGCCACTCATTCGGGTGCTCGCGGTCGTTGGGGTTGCGTCCCCATGGCGGCTTGTAGCCGAACACGCCGTTCATCGCGGCCGGGATGCGAATAGACCCGCCACCATCCGTGCCGTCCGACAAGGTCGTGTAGCCGGCGGCCAGGGCCGCGCCGCCTCCGCCGGTCGAGCCGCCGGGGGTATAGGCAGGGTTCCACGGGTTGTGCGTGACGCCCCAAAGCAAGGACGCCGTCACACCTGAATGCGCGAACTCCGGTGTCGTCGTGCGGCAATGCATGATCGCCCCTGCGGCGAGAAGGCGCTCCACAGTCGGCGCGGATTGGTCCGGAACGAAATCCTTGTAGAGCCGCGAGCCGTAGGTGGTGATCTTGCCCTTGACGGAGTGATAGTCCTTGATGGCAAGCGTGATGCCTTCCAGCGGGCGGACCGGTTCACCGCGCACGTACTTGCGCTCCGCAATCCGCGCCTGTTCCAGCGCCTCGTCGAAATAGGTGTACGTCGTTGCCTTGAGCGTCGGCTCCCATGCTTCGACCTGTTTGATCTGCGCCCGGAGCAGTTCGACCGGCGATAGCGTCTTGGCCTTGAATCTCGCGAGCGCCTCGCCGGCCGTCAGATAGGCAATGTCGTCGGCATCGGCCTTTTCGGACGGCCCCGCGGCGGCCGCGCGCGATGCTGCCGGCAAGACCGCCCCCGCGACGCCTGCAAGGGCGATGCTCAGGAGCCGGCGACGCTCCGGATTCGGCTGGGCTTCAAAACTCTCATGGGGGGCTTGGCTCATGATTTCTCGTCTCCCGTTGGCGGAGCCGGTGAGCGACCGGACAGCTTCCGCCAATTCGACGCCGCGCGATTCCAAGTCGCAATTCCCCTAAAGGGTGAATCGAGATGAGAACGAGACGGAAATGGTGCTGCGCCGCCACGCGGGCCTTTGTTTTGGCGTTATCGGGAAACGGGTGGGATCGGGCCTCTTCCAACCACACACTACCGGGCAGTCGAATGATCAAGGATTCCGTCATGTCCGCCGATACGCCTCGCCTGCCGGCCACCTTCAACCGCCTGGCCTGGTCCAACCTTGCCGCGCAATCGGCCGAACAGATTGCGCTTGCGGCTGCGCCGATCGTCGCCGTGCTGCTGCTCGGCGTCGGCGAAGGCCAGACCGGCCTGTTGCAGACCGCGCTGACGCTGCCCTTCATCCTGTTTGCGATCCCCGCCGGCCTGCTCGCCGACCGCGTGTCGCGGCGCTGGGTGATGGCGGGCTCCGAAGCGCTGCGCGCGGCCGCGCTTGCCGCGATCCTGCTGCTCTTGTGGCTCGGCCTGATGACGCTGCCGCTGCTCGCCCTGCTCGGCTTCATCGCGGTCTGCGGCACGGTTGCCTATAGCGTCGCTGCGCCGGCGCTGGTCCCCTCGCTGGTGACGTCACAGCAATTGCCGGCCGCGAACGCCCGCATCGAGCTGGCGCGTACCGTCGCGTTCGCCAGCGGCCCCGCGCTCGGCGGCGTGCTGGTCGGCTGGGTCGGTGCCGCGCCAGCGTTCGGATTCGCCGCGGCATTGTCGGCGATCGCAGTCGTGCTGCTCTCCGGCATCTACGAGCCGGCGCGCCAGCCTGCCCCGCGGCGGCATCCGTTGCAGGACATCAAGGAAGGCGCGGCCTTCGTGATGCACCACGCCTTGCTGCGGCCGGTGTTCATCACCCAGTTCATCTTCAACACCGCCTCCTTCCTGCTGCTCGCCGTGTTCGTTCCCTATGCGGTGCGTCATCTCGGGCTCAGCGCGACCGGTGTCGGCACCACGCTCGCGATGTACGGCGTCGGCATGGTGGTCGGCGCGCTGTTCGCGACCCGCGTGATGAAGCGGCTGGCGTTCGGCACCGTGATCGGGCTCGGCCCGGTCACCGGCTTCGTCGCCGCGGCCGTGATGGCGCTGACGACCTGGATTGCGACGCCGCTGCTCGCGGGCCTCAGCTTCTTCCTGCTCGGCGTCGGCCCGATCCTGTGGGTGATCTCGACCACCACGCTGCGGCAGTCGGTGACGCCGCCCTCGCTGCTCGGCCGCGTCTCGGCGATCAACATCATGAGTTACGGCGCGCGCCCGCTCGGCTCCGCGCTCGGCGCCATCGTCGGCGGCCTCTACGGTGCCGAAGCCTGCCTCTATCTCGCGGCCGCGATCTTCGCCGCCCAGGCGCTAGTGATCCTGATGTCGCCCGCGGTGTCGCTGACGCGGCAGCCCGACATGGTCGGCGAACCCGCGCGCTGCTGAGCGAGACTATCTCATCACGTCATTGCGAGGAGCGAAGCGACGAAGCAATCCATGTCTCCGCAAGCGATGAAATGGATTGCTTCGCTTCGCTCGCAACGACGGGGAGAGAGATCAGCTCGCCAGGTACCGCTCGTATTTGCCGCCGACGACCTCGTCGGCGGCGACAGCCGGATCCAGCGTATAGAGATCCTGTGCATGGCCGATGCCGCGCAGCACGAAGCGGCCGGTGGAGACCAGATAGTTGCGGCCGGCGGCGTCGAGCCCGGTGCGAAAGTCCGTCGAAGTCAGTAGCTCGCGGTCGACCGAGGCGCACATCGAGGCGATCCGGCTGACCTCGTTGACGGCGGGCCCGACCACCGTGAAATCCAGCCGGTCCTCGCTGCCGATATTGCCGTAGAACACCTGGCCGACATGGAGCCCGACATAGGCCGTGGTGGTCGGCCGGCCCTCGTTCTCGCGGCGATCGTTCAGCACGCGGATGTTGTGCCGGAATCTGTGCTCGGCCCGCAGCGCGGCCCGTTTGGCGCCTGCGACGTTCTCGCCGGTGAACATCGCCAGCACGCCGTCGCCGATCAGCTTCAGCACCTCGCCGCCGGCGTCATGGATCGCGTCGATCGAGGCCTGCGCATAGTCGTTGAGGAACGGAATGATCTCGTCCGGGCCGATCCGCTCGCTGATCGCGGTCGAGCCGCGCACGTCGGAGTACCACAGCACGGCCTTGATCTTCTCGGTGATGCCGCGCTGCATGCGTCCGCGCAGCACCTGCTCCGCGGTATCGCGGCCGAGATAGACCCGTCCGAGCGTGCGGGCGATCTCGACCTGCGCGGCCGACTTGATCGCAAGCCCGAGCACCGGCACCAGGTCGCGCAGCGCCGCCATATGGTTCTCGTCGAACCCGTCCGAATGGCGGGTGGTGTAGTAGGAGTAGAAGCAGTCCATCTCGCCGATCGTGCCGGCCTCGCCGAAGCGATGCACGAAGGCGGCGAAATGCTTGTGGCCCTTTTCGGCCAGCTCGCCGATCATCGAGAAATCGTGCGAGGTGTCGGCGAGATCGATCACTATCTCATCATGGCCGTTTTCGAGCATGTGGTAGAAGGCCGACCGCCGCCAGGTCTGGCTGGCCTCGCCGGTGCTGGTCGAGCCGTATTCGAAGATGTCGGCCTCATTGCTCTCGCCGTCGTTCCAGCGGAAACCGCGTCCCTCGAAGATCGGATGCAGCGTATCGATGAAGACGATGGCCCGCGACAGCGGCATGCCCGCCGCCCGGCAGCGCTCGCAGAAGCCGCGCAGCAGGTCGTTTTCCGGCAGGCCCGTCAGACCCTGGCGGACCAGCCAATTCATCAGGCGCAAACGGGGCGTCAGTTCCATAAGCTGGATTATGCCGGGCAATTGGTGCGGGAGGAAGGGCTGGTCGTCGCGTGACAGATGCGAACGCCAATGCGGCATTGCAAGGCCGCCCGCCTCACCATTTCGCGCGGAACACCGCCGCCGAATGGCGCCGATTCCGCTTCCTTTTGTCCACCCCTTCGCGCACAACAGCGCATGGACAACGACACTGGCCCGCCAAACTCGATCCGACGCCTCATGCAATGGGCGATCACCCCGCCGCAATCCTATGGGGTCTATCTTGTCGGTCTTATCCTGGTGTTCGTCCTGTCGTTCTACGCCGGCACGCTGAAGCCGAAGCACTCGCCTGCCCCGTCGGTGACCGCGCCTGCCGCCCCGCGCGGCTGATCAGACCGATTTGGTTTCCGACGTCGCGATCCAGATGCCCGCGAAGACCGCGATCAGGCCGACGACCAGATTGGCCGTGATCGGCTCGCCGACCAATTGCTTCGCAAGCAGCCCGGCGGCGATCGGATTGACCGTCATGGTGTTGGCGACGCGGGTCGGCGAGGCTCGCTCGAGCGCCAGCACCCACAGGATAAAGGCCAGCGCACCGCCGGCTATGCCGAGATAAAACCCCGCGATCCATTGCGACGGGCCGAACTCGCGCAGCGTCGCCAGGCTGCCGGTGAAGGAGCCCACCGCCACCAGCGCCGCCGCGCCGGCGCCCATGCCGACGGCAAGGAAACCGAGCGCGCTGGAGCGACGGATGAACGGCCGCGACAGCACGTTGTAGAAGGCCATGCAGAGCACCGCGGCGGCCATGATCAGTTCGCCGCGCCATGCCCCCACTGGCGCCGCCGCCAGCCCGGATGCCAGCGCCGCCGCCACGCCGAGCACCGCAATCGAGACCCCGATCGATTTGCGCATCGTCAGCGGCTCGATGCCGAGCAAGGCGCCGACCACCATGGTGGAGAGCGGCAAGGTCGCCAGCGCCAGGCTGGCGCGCGCCGCCGTCGTGTAGGACATCGCGAGATTATAAAGCACGAAGAACACGCCGAAGAAGGCGACGCCGAGCGCCGCGACCGCCGGCAAGTCCGCGCGCCGCGGCCACTTCGCCCCGAGCAGGACCGCGGCGGGAAGCACGCAGAGAAAGCCGATCGCCCAGCGCAGGATCGCCAGCGTGATCGGGTCGGCGTTGCCGGCCAGGTAACGCGTGATCGCCGCCGCCGTGCCGCCGAGGCAGCTCGAGACCAAGGCAATCGCAACGCCGATCCACTCGCCCATCCCGATCCCCATGCGTTTTGTATTCGCTTGTGGCATCTTGCCCGGCGAGATCATTCCGGCAACTACTTGGCAGGTATTTGGCAGGTACCCATGTCGCAGCAGCGCGATTTTGCAGCCAGCCTGCGCTGGTGGCGGCAGCGTAAGGGGCACTCGCAACTCGAGCTCGCCGGGCGCGCGGATATCTCCCAGCGCCATCTCAGCTTCCTCGAGCTCGGGCGCGCCGCACCGAGCCGCGACATGGTGATCCGGCTTGCCGCGGCGCTCGACGTGCCGTTGCGCCAGCAGAACGCGCTCTTGGTCGCGGCCGGATTCGCGCCGGTCTGGCGGCAGACCGACCTTGCCGCGCCGGAGCTCGCCCAGATCCGCTACGCGCTGGATTTCATCCTGGCGCAGCAGGAGCCTTTTCCGGCGGTCGTGGTCGACCGGCACTGGAATCTGCTGCTCGCCAATTCGGGCGCGGGGCAGCTGGTGGAATTCCTGGTCGGACCGCTGGCCCCAGGCACGGCGGTCAATCTCGCCGACGCGCTGGTCGCGCCCGACGTGCTGCGGCCCTATCTCACCAACTGGACCGAGGTCGCCGGCTACTTCGTCCGCAGCGTCGAGGCCGATGCCGCCGCCGACGGCACCACAACGACGGCGGAATTGCTCAAGCGCCTGCTGGCCTATGACGGTGTCGAGGCCGCGTTGGCCGCGCCGACGGGGCCGACATCCGGGCCGGTGCTGCCGATGCTATTCCGCAAGGGCGACGTCAGCCTGCAATTGTTCACCACCATCGCGACGCTGGGGACGCCCCAGGACGTCACGCTGCAGGAGCTGCGCATCGAAAGCTTCTTTCCGATGGACGAGGAGACCGCGCAGATTTTTCGAAACTGGTCGAAAGCGAACGCCGCCAAGGCGGCTCAATCGTAGAAGTCCGGCGACAGCTTCAGCCCGTCGCGCTGCGCCTTGTCGTGGTTGATCCAGAGCTGCGCCTTCTCTTTCGTCAGCGTGTCGGCGATCTTCTGCATCGAGGCCAGCGTCTGCTCCTTGCTGGCGTTCATGCTCGGCGCGCGCCGATTGTCCCAATTGTCCCTGAAGTGAACGGCATCGCCGGTCAGCACGACCGCGCCTGTCTTCGGCAGTTTCACCAGCAGCGACTGGTGGCCGGGCGTGTGGCCCGGCGTCGACAGGATGGTGACGCTGCCGTCGCCGAACACGTCGCGGTCGCCTTCGAGCTTCGTCACGGGATGCTCGGGCTTGAAGCGCGGCGCGTTGTTGGCGCCGGGCCATTCATACTCCGCCTTCTGCACATACAGCATCGCGGCCGGGAACAGCTCGACATTGCCGATGTGATCGGGATGGGTGTGCGACACAGCGATCGCCTTGATGTCCGACGGCTTGACGCCGAGCTGGTCGAGCTGCGCGGCGAGCGTCTTTGGCCGCCGCCAGGTGACCGCCTTGGGATCGGCCGGCGCAAGGCCGTTCGGCATCGCCGCCACAGCATCGGGAATCCCGGTGTCCCACAGGAACCAGCCCTGGGCATGCTTGATCAGGTAGCAATTGTCGACGAAGTCCATCGACTTGCCTTCATTGACGCCGGGCGACCAGCGTGAAATGTCGCCTGCAACGCCTTCGCCGCAGTTGAGGATGTAGAGCTTCTCGACGCCCGATTTCGCCGGCTCGGCGTCCGCATGCGGCACAGCGCCCACGGCCCAGAACAACATTGCAAGACCGATTGCCTTCTTCACGTCGCCCTCCGTTGATCACGCCGGCCATTCGCGCGGTTGCAATGTGCCGTGTCGTCGCCGCCCGTGGAAGACGTGGACATGGGTCGAGCGATCAATTGAATGCGAGTGCGTGGCCGCGGCAGGCTAGACCATTTCCGCCGGCGCCAGCCGGCAGGTCTCGCTGCTGATCTCGACCTGCAGCGTCGCGTGGTGGATGCTGAAGCGATCCGAGAGCTCGGCGCAGACATGATGCAGGAAGACATCGTCGTGTCCGCCGGGCCGCACCAGATGCGCGGTCAGCGCGGTCTCGCTGGTGCTCATCGCCCAGATGTGCAGGTCGTGAACTTCAGTCACCCCCTCGAGCGCGGCGAGATAGTCCCTCACCTGCTTGAGATCGATGCCCTTCGGCACCGCGTCGAGCGCGAGATTGACGCTGTCGCGGGCAAGCTCCCAGCCGCTCAGCAGCACCACCACGGCGATGACCAGGCTGATCGCCGGATCGAGCCACTGCCAGCCGGTCGCCATGATTAAGAGCGCAGCGATCACGACGCCGACCGAGACGCCGGCATCCGCCGCCATGTGCAGATAGGCGCCGCGGACATTGAGATCGCTGTCGCGGCCGCGCATGAACAGCAGCGCGGTGCCGCCATTGATCAGGACGCCGAGCGCCGCGACCCAGACCACGGTCCAGCTTGCGACCTCCGCCGGCTCGCGCAAACGGTTGATGGCTTCGACCGCGATGCCGCCGACCGCGATCAGGAGCAGCCCGGCATTGAACAGCGCCGCCAGGATCGAGGCGCGACGGTAGCCATAGGTGTGGGTATCGGTCGGCCGCCTGCCGGCGAGCCATGCCCCGCCCCAGGCCAGCAGCAGCGCGATGACGTCGGAGAGGTTGTGAACGGCGTCGGAGACCAGCGCCAGCGAGTTGGCGGAATAGCCGAAGATCAGCTCCGCGACGACAAAGGCGGTGTTCAGCGACGCGCCCACCGCAAAGGCGGTGCCGAAATTGTCGGGCGCGTGGCTGTGCCCGGCATGGGAATGCCCGGCGTGGGCGCGTCCGTGAGAATGACCGCCGTGGTCGTGATCGTGATTGTGCGCCATGGCAACCGTCGCCCGATGTCGTCGGCGACGGTTATAGCGCGGTGGAATGTGGATACTATCACACCGCGCGGGTCGAAGGCGTAGCCCGGATGGAGCGAAGCGCAATCCGGGATCCTTGCCAAACGCGACAGCGGCCCCGGATTTCGCTTCGCTCCATCCGGGCTACCGCACGATTACTCCACGCCGCGATTGAACTTGTTCGACTTCGGCAGGCCGTGGGCGAGCCGGCCGGCGTCGGCGCGGTTGCCGCGCCAGTCGGCCAGTTCCTTCATGGTCATGCTGTGCTCGCGGCCGGCGGAGTCCTTCCAGGACAGGCCGGCCTTGGCGTCGAACACCGCAACGTCAGACAGCGACGCGCTGGTGTATTTCTGCAGGCGCACGCCGCGGCCGCGCGCCATCTCCGGCACCTGGTCGAGGCCGAACAGCACCATCTTGTGGTTGGTGCCGATCACCGCGACGGTGTCGCCGTTCACGGTCGTGATCGCGCGGGCCTCGTTCGGCATTTCGACGTTGAGCACCTGCTTGCCCTTGCGGGTGTTGCCGACGCAGTCCTCTTCCTTGACGACAAAACCCTGACCCTCGCTGCTCGCGATCAGGAACTTGCGCTCGCCCTTGTTGACGAACAGCGAGATGATCGCGGCGTCCTGCTCGAGATCGATGAACATCCGGATCGGCTCGCCATGGCCGCGGCCGCCCGGCAGTTTTGCCACGTCGAGCGAGTAGAACTTGCCGTTGGTGGCAAACAGCAACAGCTTCGAGGTGGTCTCGGCGAAGAACGAGTGCTCGAGCTTGTCGTCGGTCTTGAAGGCAAGGCCGGAGAGATCCTCGACATGGCCCTTCAGCGTCCGCACCCAGCCCTTCTCTGATATCACGACGGTGCACGGCTCGCGCTCGACCAGCGCTTCCTCGATCGCGGCGAGGTCATGCTCGGGCGCATCGGCGAAGGTGGTGCGACGCTTGCCGAGCGGCGTCTTCGGTCCGAAGATGTCGCGGACCTTGCGCACCTGATCGCTGACCTTGGCCCACTGCTCCGTCTCGGAAGCGAGCAGGCCCTCGATCCCCTTCAACTCCTTGCGAAGATCCTTGTCCTCGGTGCGGATCTCCATCTCCTCCAGGCGACGCAAATTGCGCAGGCGCATGTTGAGGATGGCGTCGGCCTGGATCTCTGACAGCTTGAAGGTCTTCATCAAGACCGGCTTCGGCTCGTCCTCGGTCCGGATGATCTTGATCACCTTGTCGAGGTTCAGATAGGCGACGAGGTGGCCGCCCAGCACTTCCAGGCGGTGCTCGATCTGGGTCCTGCGGAAGTTGGACCGGCGGACCAGCACGTCGCGCAGATGGTCGAGCCATTCGCGCAGGCACTCGGCAAGGCCGACCACCTTCGGGATGCGGCCCTTGATCAGCACGTTGAGGTTCAGCGAGATCTTGCTTTCCAGCTCGGTCAGCCGGAACAGCGACTCCATCATCAGCGCCGGATCGACGGTGCGCGATTTCGGCTCGATCACGAGCCGGACGTCCTCGGCCGACTCGTCGCGGACGTCGGCAACCAGCGGCAGCTTCTTCTCGTTGATGAGCTCGGCGATCTTCTCGACGATCCGCGACTTCTGCACCAGCCACGGAATTTCGGTGACGACGACCACCCAGGTGCCGCGCGCGCCCTCCTCCTGGGTCCAGCGCGAGCGGGTGCGGAACGAGCCGCGCCCCGTCGTGTAAGCCTCGATGATCGCTTCCTTGGAATCGACGACGATGCCGCCGGTCGGGAAGTCCGGGCCCTTGACCCATTTCAGCAGCGCCTTCGATTTGGCGTCGGGCTTCTCGATCAGATGCAGCGCCGCGTCGCAGAGCTCGGCCGCATTGTGCGGCGGGATCGAGGTCGCCATGCCGACCGCGATGCCCTGCGCGCCGTTGGCAAGCAGGTTCGGGAAGCCGCCCGGCAGCACCACCGGCTCTTTCGACTGGCCGTCGTAATTGAGGCGAAACTCGACGCCGTCCTCGTCGATGCCGTCGAGCAGCAGCCGCGCGACCTCGGTCATGCGGGCTTCGGTGTAGCGGTAGGCGGCCGGATTATCGCCGTCGATATTGCCGAAATTGCCCTGGCCGTCGACCAGCGGGTAGCGCGAGGAGAAATCCTGCGCCAGACGCACCATGGCGTCATAGATCGCCTGGTCGCCATGCGGATGGAACGAGCCCATCACGTCGCCGACGATCTTGGCCGACTTCTTGAATGCGGCGCGCGGGTCGAGCCCGAGCAGGTCCATGCCGTAGAGGATGCGCCGGTGCACCGGCTTCAGCCCGTCGCGGGCGTCCGGCAGGGCGCGATGCATGATGGTCGAGAGCGCATAGGCGAGATAGCGCTCCTCGAGCGCGTCACGCAGCGGCACCTCGTGAATTTCGGCCGGCTCTTCCGGCGGAATCTGTCGTTTTCCCATGGGGAGGCGTTAAACCTTGGCGGTGAATCGGGCAAGCCGCGAATCACGCCAACCGCGCATCGATGCACCTGATTCGCGCGATTATTGCGCCGACTGGCCGGCCGTCCGCACGGGCTTGACGGGAGTTTCCTTGAGGCAATGGCGGGCGATTTCGATCTCGGCGTCGGTCGCACCATGGGCTCTGGCCCAGCTTTCGGCGGCCGAGGCCGAGTACCTGGCGACGTAGTAGCGAACCACCGTGCAGGAGACGCGACGGAGCACGCCCCCCTGCTCGCCGGCCATTGCGTCCGGTGGCAGCGTCAGCAACGCCGCTGAAATAATAATTCCCCGCAGAAACATCGGTCGCCCATCGATGGAACCACGCCCCCGCAATGCTTCACGAGGCGATCTCGTTCCCGTCCCGCCGCGCATGACAGGGGCGCGGGAATGTCAGTGCTTCGCGCCATCGACCTGCAAGGCGAGCTCGATGACCTCGATCTCGTCAAGACAGCAGCTCGGGGCGCGGGATCACGTCCCCGCCAGCCGCCTCCGCCGCCGGGCCACGGCGTTGATAAATCCGTCGCGGGCGTCGGAATGGCCCTGGCCGCGGGGCTCCAGCACGTGGCGGAGAAGGAACAGGCCGGTAATCTGGAAACCGTCGAGCAGGTCCTGGTCCGACCAGCTGTTGGCGCCGCCCTCGCCTTCGCGCAGGAACGCCGGCAGCGGCAACAGCCGGTCGCGCCACTGCTCGCCGGCGGCGCGGGACACGGCGCCGCCGGATTTCGGCGATACATAGATCAGGTCCGACGTCTCCCCGGTGGCCGCGCAGTTTCCCAAGTCGAGCCCGAAGCCGAGCTCCGTCAGCATGGCGAGCTCGAACCGGATCAGGTGCACGGCGGCAACGCCGGCGTCCTCGAAATCGTCGAGCGTCCCTTGCAGCATCCAGTAGATGTCCTCATGCGGATCGCGCTCCGGCAGCAGCCGGGCCAGCGCCGCCAGATGCGTAACGCCGTAGACTGCATGCGACGAGCCGAGCAGCGTCGCCGCGCGCAGCCGCGTGCCCTCCAGCACATACATGCCGAGATGCTCGTCGAGCCGCGCCCGCCACACCGCGGTGACGCTGTTGCCGGGCTGCAGCAGCGGCCGCATCCGCGAGCCGGCGCCGCCGCGCACCAGGCCGAGATGGCGGCCGTGCTCGCGCGTCAACAGCTCGACAATGGCGGAGGATTCGCCATGCCGCCGCACGCCGAGCACGATGCCTTCGTCGGTCCATTCCATGCGCGGAGTCTATCAGGATTCCGCGGATGAACGCAGTCATCCTAGCGCGTCATTCCGGGGCGATGCGCAGCATCGAACCCGGAATCTCGAGATTCCGGGTTCGTGTCTTCGACGCGCCCCGGAATGACGGTGGATACCCCTACGCGTTGAACCAGCCCCGCGCGTCGCCGGTGAAGGAATAATACAGCCCGGCGGTGGTCAGGATGCACGACACCACCTCGATGGCGCTGTCGATCTCCATGCCCCTTGTGCCGATGACCTGCACCAGGGACATCACCGACAGGACAAGCACCGCGAGCAGCGCCCAGCGCGGCCAGTTCTTGCGGTGCTGCGCGGCGAGCCGGACGAAATACATCAGCAGCAGGATCATGCAGCCGGCCGTCAGGGTCTCGCCCATGATCATCTGCTCGGTCTTCAGGACGGTCGGCGTGCGGTCCTGGAACGCCACCGACAGCGCATCCAGCGTCAGCGACAGATAGAGCAGAACCTCAAACCACAGCACATTTCTGGGCACGTTCATGCAAACGTCGACTCTTATTCCTTGGGGAATTCCAATCCCATTTCCTTGTAGCGATCGGGATCGTCACCCCAGTTCTCACGCACCTTGACGAACAGGAACAGATGCACGGGGACGCCCATGATCTCGGCGATCTCGGCACGTGCCTGCGCGCCGATCGACTTGATGGTGGCGCCGCCCTTGCCGAGCACGATCTTGCGCTGGCTCTCGCGCTCGACAAAAATCGTCTGCTCGATGCGGATCGACTTGTCCTTGCGATCGGTCCAGCTGTCGGTCTCGACCGTCGACTGGTACGGCAGTTCCTGATGCAGATGGCTGTAGATCTTCTCGCGCGTGATCTCGGCCGCCAGATGGCGCATCGGCGCATCCGACATCTGGTCCTCGGGATAGAGGAAGGGCCCTGCGGGCACCAGCTTGGCCAGCGTCTGGCGCAAATCGGCAACGCCGTCGCCGGACAGCGCCGAAATCATGAAGGTGTGCTCGAAGCGCATCCGCTCGTTGGCGGCCTGCGCCAGCGCAAGCAGCTTCTCGCGCTGCACGAGATCGACCTTGTTCAGCACCAGGATCTTCGGATGGGCGACGGTTTCGAGCTTGGCCAGGATCGCGTTGGCCTCTTCGTCGAGGCCCGACTTCGCATCGAGCAGCACGCAGACGAGATCGGCGTCGTGCGCGCCGCTCCAGGCGGTCGACACCATGGCGCGGTCAAGCCGGCGCCGCGGCGCGAAGATCCCGGGCGTGTCGACCAGGATGATCTGCGCGTTGCCCTCGATCACGATGCCGCGGATCAGCGCGCGCGTGGTCTGCACCTTGCGCGAGACGATCGTGACCTTGGAGCCCACCAACGCGTTGACCAGCGTCGACTTGCCGACATTGGGCGCACCGATCAGCGCGACGAAGCCACAGCGCGTCGCGTCCCCTTGCCCTTTGGCCTCGTCAGTCATTGGTGCCGACGCCTTCGCGCTCGATCATCGCGGATGCTGCCGCCTTTTCGGCCGCGCGCTTGTTGCCCCCGAGGCCCTCGGCGGAGGCCAGGCCCGGCAGGTCGACCGCAACGCGGAATTGTGGATCGTGATGCGGGCCGGTGCGTTCGACCTCGCGATAGACCGGCGTCGGCAGCCCCTTGCCCTGCGCCCATTCCTGCAACACGGTCTTGGGATCGCGCAGCGGCCGGCGCAGCTTGTGCATCCGTTCGGTCCAGTTGCGCTCGACGAACTGGCGCGCGGCCTCGTAGCCGCCGTCGAGAAAGATCGCCCCGATCACCGCTTCGCAGATATCGCCGAGCACGGACTTGCGCAGCCGGGCGCCCTCGACCGCCTTCACCATGCCGAGCTTGATGTCCTCGAGCAGCCCGAGCGCCTTGGCGACGTCGGCGCAACTCTCCTTGCGCACGAGGTCGGCGAGCCGCTTCGACAATTCGCCCTCGTCGGCCTTGGGGAACGACCGGAACAGCATGTCCGATACGATCAGCCCGAGCACGTGATCGCCGAGGAACTCCAGGCGCTGGTAGCTGTCGGCGCGGTTGCGGGTGGCGGGCTTCAGCGCGGACACGTGGGTGAACGCAGTGGTCAGCAGCGCGGGATCCTGGAACGTGTACCCGATCCGCGCCTCGGTGCCCGCGATCGCGGCCTTCTCCTCAGCGGCCTTGGCCGCCTTGCTGCGCCGTTTCTTCGGCGCGGCTGTGCTGTCGGCGGCAGGCGTCTGGCTCGGCTCGCCGGTCGGCGCTTGATCGTTGATGGCTGCGGTATCGTCGTTCATCGCACGATAGAGAATAGGCGATTCCACCGCACGGCAAGCGGCCAGCGCCAGATCATCCAGGCCTGTTCGCCCTCGGCGATCGAGAAGAAGATCATCTGGGCTCGCCCGATGATGTTCTCGAACGGCACGTAGCCGACCTGCGACAGGAAGCGGCTGTCGGTGGAGTTGTCGCGGTTGTCGCCCATCATGAAGAAATGCCCGGGCGGAACGGTGTAGACGATGGTGTTGTCCATGTAGCTGTTGTCGGTGCAATCCAGCGTCTCGTAGCTGACGCCGTTCGGCAGCGTCTCCTTCCAGCGCTTGACGCGGGCGGTCGCATCTGCCGAGCCGCAGGGATCCTCGCCAACGAAATCGCTCAGCCGCTCCCGCTTGATCGGCTCGTCGTTGATGTAGAGCAGCCCGCTCTTGACCTCGATGCGGTCGCCGGGCAGCCCGATGACGCGCTTGATGTAGTCGGTGGAGTCATCCCGCGGCAGGCGAAACACCACGATGTCGCCGCGGTTCGGCTCCGAGCCGAAGATGCGGCCCGAGAAAATGTTCGGCGAGAACGGGATCGAATAGTGGCTGTAGCCATAGGAATATTTCGAGACGAACAGGTAGTCGCCGACCAGGAGCGTCGCCTTCATCGACCCGGAGGGGATGTTGAACGGCTGGAACAGGAAGGTGCGGATGACGAGCGCGATCAGAAGAGCATGGATGACGACGCGGATGGTCTCGCCCAAGCCGCTTTCAGATTTGGTCCCGGTGGTCACGCTCATTGCTTTCCCAATTCCCGTGGACTGATGTCCACGCGGTGGCAGAACGTTCTCTTCGCGCGAAGCGTTCGGCCTTCGCGTGAGGAAAATGGCCTTGATTCTGATCTTGAGGGCAAATTCCGGCCTAAACCCGGAATCAGCGTCTCGCTCGATATAACCCTGCGGCGTTTTAGACGGTTGTTCGCAGGGGCGCAATCAATCGCCGCCTCAAAACTTCGCAATTCATTGAAATATCAATGATTTTTTAGTTTGCTGAAGTTTTCCGGCAGATTCCGGCGCCCCGCGTTCATCTGGCGGGGGCAACCGCCGAAATTATGACGAAGGCCTGGGCCAACGGCCAATCGTCGGTGATCGAAAGATCGATCTGCGCCTGCATGCCCTCGGGCGTCAGTTCCTGGAGCCGGGCCAGCGCCCCGCCGGTCAGCCGCATCGACGGCCGTCCGCCCGGCAGGTTCACGACGCCCATGTCCTTCCACCACACCCCGCGCCGGATACCGGTGCCGAGCGCCTTGGAGCAGGCTTCCTTGGCGGCGAAGCGCTTGGCGTAGGTTGCGACCACCATCTTCTCGCTGTTGGCGCGGCGCATCGCCTTGGCGCGCTCGGCATCGGTGAAGATCCGCTCGAGGAATCGCTCGCCATGGCGCTCGATCACCTTGGCCACCCGGGTGATGTCGATCAGGTCGGAGCCGATGCCGATGATCATGCGCTGACGCCACCCTGCGCCCTGGCGCGGCCGCGGTCCATCGCCGCACGCATCTCACGCACCGTCGCGGCGATGCCGACGAACAGCGCTTCGCCCATCATGAAATAGCCGATGTTCAACTCCCGGATTTCGGGCAGCGCGGAAATCGTCTCAGCGGTGTCATAGTCGAGCCCGTGGCCGGCATGGACCTCGAGCCCGGCCGCCTGCGCGAGCCTGGCGCCGGCGACGATGCGCTTCCATTCGGCCTCCGCCTTGTCCTTGTGACCGTCGACCACGGCGTCGCACCAGCCACCGGTGTGGATCTCGATCACCGGCGCCTTCAGCTTCGCGGCCATCTCGATCTGCCTGGGATCGGCGGCAATGAACAGCGAGACCCGGATGCCGGCGTCATTGAGCCGCGCGATGAACGGCGCCAGCGCGTTGTGCTGGCCGACGACGTCGAGGCCGCCTTCGGTGGTAAGCTCCTGGCGTCGTTCCGGCACCAGGCAAACCGCGTGCGGCTTGGTGGCGAGCGAGATCCGCAGCATGTCGTCGGTCGCCGCCATCTCGAAGTTCAGCGGCTTGGAGATCTCGGCCTTGAGCCGCGCCATGTCCTCGTCGCGGATGTGGCGGCGATCCTCGCGCAAATGCGCGGTGATGCCGTCGGCGCCGGCCGCGATCGCGGCAAGCGCCAGCCGCACGGGATCGGGCCGGCCTCCGCCCCGCGCGTTGCGCAGGGTGGCGACGTGATCAACATTGATACCGAGACGCAGCGGCGGAGACGACATCAAATCACTCTCTGACAAACCAGTTGAACCATCCCCTCATCTGAGGAGCGGCGCCTGCGCCGCGTCTCGAAGGATGAGGCCCCGTCTCGGGCCGCATGGTTCCCGAGCGATGCGGAGCATCGTCCGGAGACGGCGCTGACGCGCCTCCTCACCATGAGGGCCGATGACAGGCGGAACCCTAACCATTGACGCGCTCGACCCGAGCGACGACGGCCTTGGCGCGCAACTGGGCGATGATAGCGCTGAGATGCTTGAGGTCATAGACCTCAAGATCGATGGTCAGCTCCGTGAAGTCAGGCGATTGGCGCGACATGTGGATGTTGTCGATGTTGCCGTCGTGCTCGGCGATCACGGTCGCGATCTGGGCGAGGCTGCCGGGCTCGTTGACATTGTGGACCAGGATGCGCGCCGGAAAGCGCTGCGGCATGGTTTCGTCGATATCCCAGCGGACGTCGAGCCAGCGCTCCGGCTCCTCCTCGAAATCCTTCAGCGCCGGCGACTGGATCGGATAGATCGTGATCCCTTCGCCCGCCGTGACGATGCCGACGATCCGGTCGCCCGGCACCGCGCCGCCGTTCGGCGCGAACTTCACCGGCAGGTCGGAATTGATGCCGCGCACCGGGATCACCGAGGTGGCGCGCGCCGGATGCGGCGGGTTCTGCGTCTTCAGCTTGGCGGCGAGGCCCTTCTTGGCGCCGTAGCGCACCAGCCGCTCTTCCTTGTAGTCGGGATACATCGCGCGCGCGACGTCGGAGGCCTTGATCTCGCCGCGCCCGACCGAGGCCATCACGTCCTCGATCGAGGTGCGCGCGAGCCGCGGCAATGCGCCCTTCAGTTTGTCGTCGGCATATTCGATCTTGGCGCGGGCAAACAGGCGGTCGACGATGCGGCGGCCGAGGCCCGCATACTGGTCGCGCACCGCGTCGCGGGTGGCGCGGCGGATCGCGGCCCGCGCCTTGCCGGTGCGGGCGAGCGCTTCCCAGGCCGACGGCGGCGCCGACTGCGCTTTCGAGGTCAGGACCTCGACCTCGTCGCCGTTCTGCAGCTCCGAGGACAGCGGCGCGAACTTGCCGTTGATCTTGCAGCCGACCGCGCTGTTGCCGACGCCGGTGTGAACGGCATAGGCGAAATCGATCACGTTGGCGTTGCGCGGCAGCGCGATCAGCTTGCCCTTCGGCGTGAAGCAGAACACCTGGTCGTGGAACAGCTCGAGCTTGGTGTGCTCGAGGAATTCTTCCGGATTGGCGCTTTCCGAGAGGATGCCGATGGTGTGGCGCAGCCAGGCGAAGGCGTTGGACTCGTGCTTCATCCGCTCGTGCGGCGAACCCGCGCCCTCCTTGTAGAAGGCATGCGCGGCGATACCGAACTCCGCGATCTGGTTCATGTCCTCGGTGCGGATCTGCAGCTCGACGCGCTGCTTGCCCGGCCCGATCACCGTGGTGTGGATCGAGCGGTAGTCGTTCTGCTTCGGGGTCGAGATGTAGTCCTTGAAGCGGCCCGGCACCACCGGCCAGGTGGTGTGGACGATGCCGAGCGCGCGGTAGCAGGCCCCGACATCGTCGAGGATGATGCGGAAGCCGTAGATATCGGACAGCTGCTCGAAGCCGACCGACTTGCGCTCCATCTTGGTCCAGATCGAAAACGGCTGCTTGCGGCGGCCGAACACCCGCGCGGTAATGCCGTTCTTCTGCAGGTTCTTGGAGAGCTGGGTTTCGATCTCGCCGATCAAATTGCGGTTGCGCTCGGCCAGTGAATCGAGCCGCTGCTTGACCACCGCATAGGCCTCAGGATCGAGCACGAAGAACGACAGGTCCTCGAGTTCCTCGCGCATCTCGTGCATACCCATGCGACCGGCCAGCGGCGCATAGATATCCAGCGTCTCTTCGGCGATGCGGCGGCGCGAGGCCGGCGGCACGAATTCCAGCGTGCGCATGTTGTGCAGGCGGTCGGCGAGCTTGATCAGCAGCACGCGGACGTCGTCGGCGATCGCAAGCAGCAGCTTGCGCAAATTCTCGGCCTGCTTGGCCTCGCGCGACACCAGTTCCAGCCGCTTCAGCTTGGTCAGGCCCTCGACCAGCGCGCCGATCTCGTGGCCGAACACATTGTCGATCTCGGCCCGCGTCGCCTCGGTGTCCTCGATCGTGTCGTGCAGCAGCGCCGCCACGATCGTGGCGTCGTCGAGCTTGAGGTTGGTGAGGATCGCGGCGACCTCGAGCGGATGCGAGAAATAGGGATCGCCGGAGGCGCGGGTCTGCGTGCCGTGCGCCTTCATGGCGTAGACATAGGCGCGGTTGAGCAGGTCTTCGTTGGTATCGGGGTTATAGGAGCGGACGCGCTCGACGAGGTCATATTGTCGCATCATTCGCGTCCGCGGCTTGGCCGGCCTTTCCGCCGTGGACGACGTCGGCGCCACCGCGACCGTTTCGGTTGCAGCCTGCATCTGGATGGAACTGCGGCGTCGATACGCCATGAACTCGCTGCCTCTCGCGCGGGACCGGAATGTCCCACCTTTCTTCAATCTAGTGCGCTTTCGAATGAAGCAGCACCCCGCGCGGGCCCTGGAACCATTCAATTTCGCGCGTCCGCATAGGACGCACCGTAACAGCAAAATTGTCAACAAAAGCAAAGGCCCGGAGCAATGTCCGGGCCTTCGGTAAATCGGTTCGAAACGACGGCGAGCTTACTCGTCTTCCTCGGGCTGCTCCTCCGGGGGCGCCAGACCCTCGAGGCCCTTCAGCAGCTCTTCCTCGGTCATCCGCTCGACCGCGACCTCGGTGTCGTCGGCGTCGACGCTGGCACCGGCGGAACCGATCAGCGGCACGGTGTCGGGCTCGGGCTCGTCGACCTCGACGAACTTCTGCAGGGAGTGCACGAGCTCCTCTTTCAGGTCTTCCGGCGAGATCGTCGAATCGGCGATCTCCCGCAGCGAGACGACCGGATTCTTGTCGTTGTCGCGATCAACCGTGAGTTGCGACCCCGACGAGATCATCCGGGCGCGATGCGCGGCCAACAGGACGAGGTCGAAACGATTGTCGACCTTGTCAATGCAATCTTCGACGGTGACGCGAGCCATCTCGAGGCGCTCCGTGGTAAAAGGGACCAAACATGTAGGTTATGAGGGTTAGTTATAGGCCTAGCCCCCGTTTCGCAAGGTAAAATTTGTGATTTGCCTTCCGAACAGGCTCTGATAACCCGGTCTGACGGGGGCCAGAAGGGCCGGAGCGTCTGACGACATGGCTAGGTTGCTGTCCCAGGCGAGTAAATCTCTTCATTGCAATGTCAAGGGTCTAGGCTTTTTGCCCTCGCCTCACCATAATTGCGGTGGTGACTGTCGTGGGGAAAGATTCACAGAACTTTAGGCAGCAACGCCGGAAATTGCGCGCGGTTGATCACCGCCGCGCTAAGAACACTAACAACCACGCGAGAACACTTTGATGTCGTCACCTGTTTCCAACAAGATCGCGCTCTTCATCGACGGAGCGAATCTTTACGCCACCGCAAAGACGCTGGGCTTCGACATCGACTACAAGCGCCTCCTCAAGGAGTTCCAGAGTCGCGGCACGCTGCTCCGTGCGTTCTACTACACGGCGATCATCGAGGATCAGGAGTATTCGTCGATCCGCCCGTTGATCGACTGGCTCGATTACAACGGCTACACCGTCGTCACCAAGGCGACCAAGGAATTCATCGACGCCAGCGGCCGCCGCAAGGTGAAGGGCAACATGGACATCGAGCTCGCCGTCGATGCCATGGAACTCGCCGAGCACATCGACCAGATGATTCTGTTTTCCGGCGACGGCGACTTCCGCTCGCTGGTGGAGGCCGTGCAGCGCCGCGGCGTTCGCGTCACGGTCATCTCCACCATCGCCAGCCAGCCGCCGATGATCGCCGACGAGCTGCGCCGCCAGGCCGACGTCTTCACCGACCTGGTCGAGCTGCAATCCAAGCTCGGCCGTGACCCGTCTGAACGTCCGGCCCCGCGCGAACCGCGCCACCACTCCCCGCAATTCCTGCAGCGCGCGACCACCATGGCCCCACGGGGAGCCGATGACGAATTCGACGAGTAACCTCGTCACCGCTGCCACGCGCCCCGACAGCAACTGTCCGCTCTGTCCACGGCTGGCCGAGTTCCGCGCGCACGCGCGCGCACGCGAGCCGGGCTGGTTCAACTCACCGGTGGAATCGTTCGGCGATCCGAATGCGCGGCTGTTGATCGTCGGGCTCGCGCCGGGCCTGCAGGGCGCCAACCGCACCGGCCGTCCCTTCACCGGCGACTACGCCGGTGATCTGCTCTATGCGACCCTGCTCGAATATGGCTTCGCCAGCGGCGTCTACCAGGCGCGGCCGGACGACGGGCTGAAGCTGGTCGACGCCCGGATCAGCAACGCGGTGCGCTGCGTGCCGCCGCAGAACAAGCCGCTGCCGGCCGAGATCAACACCTGCCGGCAATTCCTCCGCGCCACCATCGCCACGATGCCGAAGCTGCGCACGATCGTGCTGCTCGGACGAATCGCCCACGAATCGACTCTCAAGGCGCTGGATGTTCGCTTGGCGGCCGCGCCCTTTGTGCACGGTGCCGTGCATAGCGCGGACAAATTCAAGCTCTACGACAGCTACCACTGCTCGCGCTACAACACGAACACCGGCGTGTTGACGACCGACATGTTCCGCAAGGTGTTCGCGGCCGTGCGCAAGGAACTCGGCTAGCATACGCGACAGCGTTGGGGCGGAGGCGCACAATTTCGGAATATTAGAAATATATCCCTGAATTGCCCGACGTGTCAAGTTGCCTGGTCGAACGCCGGCCGCCGCCGGCTACTTTGCATGGGGTTGTTCTCGATATTTTGGCAGCGTGACCTGCGACGGCCCCATCACATCATGTTGCGCTAGTGTCCCTCCGCGGATTGGCCTTCAGCCAAGCCAGCACGTCGTCGGCGTTCCGGTCAGGCGGGAACACCGGATAGAACACGTGCGTGATGCGCGCATCGTCGATGACCAGTGCGAGCCGCTTGATCAGCGTCAGGCCGGCGACCGACATCGTCGGCAACTTCAACGTGTGCGTCAGTTCCAGCGCTTCGTCGGACAGCACCGGGAACGGCAGATGCAGGCGTGACGCCATCTCGGCCTGGTACGCATTGCTTTGCGTCGACAGCCCGAACACCTGGGCGGCACCGGCTGCCTTCAGTTCGGCGAACAGGTCGCGGAATGCGCAGGTCTGCGGGGTGCAGCCGCGGGCGCCCGGGATCATGTCCCAATCGTCGACCAGCCCGATCTTGCCGGGCTCGCCGGTTCGCGGATAGGCGAACACCACGGTGCGGCCCTTGAGCGCCGAGAGCGCCACCGCGGTGTCGTCGGTGGCACGCAGCCTGACCGGCGGGATCGTCATGCCGACGAGGTGCGCCGCGCCGCCGTCATCCGTGGGCGCCGGGATCTTGCTCCAGTCGACATCGGTAAGGCTCGATTGAGTCATGGCCCAAATCTCCATCCACCGTCATCGCGAGGAGCTCGCGACAAAATTGCGGAGCAATTTTGCGCTGAAGCGACGAAGCGATGACGACAAAATCAACCGCCCTACCCGCGCGCTCGCATCAGGCGACCCTTCTCGCGGCCCCAGTCACGCTTCTTCACGGTCTCGCGCTTGTCGTGCAGCTTCTTGCCCTTGGCGACCGCGAGCAGCAGTTTGGCACGGCCGCGCTCGTTGAAGTACAGCTTCAGCGGAATGAGCGTCATGCCCTCGCGGTCGACCGCTCCGAGCAGCTTGTTGATCTGCTTGCGATGCAGCAGCAGCTTCCGAGGCCGCTTCGGCTCGTGGTTGAAACGGTTGGCCTGCAGATATTCGGGGATATTGGCGTTGATCAGCCACAGCTCGCCGTTCTTGGAATCCGCATAGGATTCCGCGATCGTGCTCTTGCCGCTGCGGATTGATTTCACCTCGGTGCCGGTCAGCGAAATGCCGGCCTCGATCGTGTCCTCGATCGCGTAGTTGAAGCGGGCCTTTCGGTTCTCGGCAACGACCTTGATGGGACGTTCGTTCTTCTCGGCCACTTTAGCTCTTCTTGAGGAGGTCGCGGATTTCCGTCAGCAGCACGACTTCGTCGGACGGCTTCGGCGGCTCGGCGGACTTGGCCTCATCCTTGCGTTTGAACTGATTCATGAAGCGGACAACCATGAACAGCACGAAGGCGACGATCAGGAAGTTGAGCGTCAGCGTCAGGAAGCTGCCCCAGGCCAGCACCGCGCCCTGCTTCTTGGCGTCGGCGAGGTTGGTCGCGTTCACGGCCTTGGAAAGCCCGGTGAAATAGTTGGAGAAGTCGAGTCCGCCCGTGATCGCGCCGATGATCGGCATGATGATGTCGCCGACCAGCGAGGTGACGATCGCGCCGAAGGCTGCACCGATGATGACGGCGACGGCGAGGTCGACGACATTGCCCTTCATGGCGAACTCGCGGAATTCCTTCAGCATGCCCATCCCCTTCTGTTCGACATTGTGCACGGCACTGGTCGCGGCGGCAGCGGTCCGGCTCAGTTGATCAGGCCGGCATGCACCATGGCGCTGCGGACCGCCTGGCGGGTCGCTTCGGTGACCGGCACCATCGGCAGGCGCAGCTTCTCGTCCAGCTTGCCGAGCAGCGACATCGCGTACTTCACCGGCGCCGGATTGCTCTCGATGAACAGGTTGGTGTGCAGCGGCATCAGCTTGTCATGGATCTTCAGTGCCGTGGTGACGTCGCCCTTCTGCCAGGCGATCTGGAACTCCGAGCACAGCCGCGGCGCGACGTTCGAGGTCACCGAGATGCAGCCGTGGCCGCCATGGGCCATGTAGCCGATGATGGTGGCGTCCTCGCCGGAGAGCTGGTTGAAATCCTCGCCCATCGCGGCGCGCTGCTGCGAGACCCGCACCATGCTCGCGGTGGCGTCCTTGACGCCGGCGATGTTCTTCAGCTCGAACAGCCGCTTCATGGTGTCGACCGACATGTCGATCACCGAGCGCGGCGGGATGTTGTAGATGATGATCGGAATGCCGATCGCATCGTTGATTGCCTTGAAGTGCTGATACATGCCTTCCTGGGTCGGCTTGTTGTAGTACGGCGTCACGACCAGCACCGCGGTGGCGCCGGCCTTCTCGGCGTGCTCGGCGAGCTCGATCGCCTCCTTGGTCGAATTCGAGCCGGCGCCGGCGATCACGGGCACCCGGCCCTTGGCCTCCTCGATGCACCATTCGACCACCCGCTTGTGCTCGTCGTGGCTCAGCGTCGGGCTCTCGCCTGTGGTGCCGACCGGCACCAGGCCGTGAGTGCCCTCGGCGATCTGCCAGTTCACGAGGCTGCGGAACGCCGCTTCGTCCACCGAGCCGTTTTTGAAGGGCGTCACCAAGGCAGTGAATGATCCCCGGAATTTTGTCTTGGCTGCCATAGACTTCCTCCAAACGCTTCAGGCTAAAGGCTAGGTCGACGGACCTTTGTTGTTGGCGCGCTTCACGTCCGTGCGACCGGCACCCGGTTGTTGCGAAACGCCATGAAAGGCAATTCATATCGGGTCTGGCCGACAGGCGAAAGGGCCGTACCGTACCTATTCCCAACGGTAATCTGCGGCGCGCGAAATCGTTTCCAGCCGCGATTTTGCCGTTGTGCTGGCGCAAACAGCCGCACCGGCAGGCTTCTTAGTATTTTGTGTACGTTTTCAATCAAATAAGAACCCATGGCCCAAACGACCAGATGATTCGGGGCCGCAGAGGACTTCTGTGATCCGTTCCGTTCGCGCAGGCACATTGCGGTCGACGGCGCTGGCGACGAGCCTGGCGCTCGTTGTCGGCCTTGCCGCCATCACGGCAGATGCCTGGGCCGCCGAGGATGCTCCAACTGCAAAGCCGGCTGCCCAAGACACGGCCTCCAAGAGCGCCGCCTCCAAGACCACGCCGAAGTCCACGGCACCGAAGGCGGCGGCTTCAAAGCCAACGGCAACCAAACCCGGCGCCGCCAAGACTGACGCGGCCAAAACTGACGCAGCCAAGACCAGCACAGCCAAGACTGACGCTCACAAGACCGAGGCTCACAAGACAACGTCGTCCAAGTCCGGCGCGGTCAAGACAGACGGGGCCAAGGCCGCTCCTGCCAAGACCGAAGCTCACAAGGCAACGGCTCCGAAGCCCACGGAATCCAAGGGCACCACGTCCAAGACCAACACATCCAAGACCACCGCGGCCAAGCCCGCCGCTCCGGTTGCAACGGGAACTGTGTCGAACAGGTCGGTGCCCGCGCCCGCGCTGGTTCCGGCAACCCGCCAGCATGCCGCACCGATCGCGCGCAAGCCGGTGCTGCCTGCGGCCGTAGCCGCGACATCCTCGACGTCGCAGTCGGACAAGGAAGCGCTTGCAAGCGTCGTCGAGCTGCTGCGCAAGCGCAAGCCGGCGGACGCCACCGAGGCCGAAGCCTCGATCTCCGATCCGGTCGCGCGCAAGCTTGCCGAATGGCTGATCCTGCGCAGCGAGGACAACGGCGCCTCGGTCGAGCGCTACCGCGCCTTCCTCGATGCCAATCCGAGCTGGCCGTCGCAGACCTTCCTGCGCCGCCGCATCGAGGCCTCATTGTGGGACGACCGCCGCGACGACTCCGTGGTCTGGACCTGGTTCCAGAATGAATCGCCGGTCTCGGCCAAGGGCCGGCTCGCGCTCGCCAAGGTGATGATCGGACGCGGCGACCGCGGCAATGCCGAGCGCCTGGTCCGCGAGGCCTGGCGCAACGACGGAATGAGCGAGGACACCGAAAACACCGCGCTCGACCTGTTCGGCTCGCTGCTGACTGCCGGCGACCACAAGGCACGCATGGACACCATGCTGTACGGCACCGACAACGAGGCCGCCGGCATGCGCGAAGCCAAGCGCCTTGGCTCCGGCTACGTGGCGCTCGCGAAGGCACGCATCGCCGCCACCCGCAAGGGTTCGAACCTGCGCGCGCTGCTGGAAGCCGTGCCGAGCGAGCTCTCCGGCGACACCGGCTATTTGTTCGCCAGGATCCAGTTGCTCCGCCGCGAGGAGAAATTCGCCGAGGCCGCGCGGCTGATGCTGAGCGCACCGAAGGAAGCCTCCCGCCTCTACAATGTCGACGAATGGTGGATCGAGCGCCGGCTGCTGGCGCGCAAGATGATCGACACCAACGAGTTTCGCACCGCCTATCTGATCGCGCGCGACGCGGCGCTGCCGGCCCGCGACATCTACAAGACCGAGCAGGAATTCACCTCGGGCTGGATCGCGCTGCGCTTCCTCAACGATCCCGCCCTCGCCGCCCAGCATTTCGCGCGGATCGGCGTCGGCAGCGCCAACCCGACGGCGCTCGCGCGTGCCGGCTATTGGCAGGGCCGCGCCGCGGAAGCCGCAGGCCGCGGCCAGGAGGCGCGCGCCGCGTACGGACGCGCGGCCGAGCAGTCCACCAGCTATTACGGCCAGCTCGCGCGTGCCAAGCTCGGCCTGCCGCAGATCGAGCTGAACAGCGCGCCGCGCGGCCGCGGCGCCGAGCGGCTGGAGATCGTGCGCGCGGCGGCGCTGCTCTACGAAATCGACGCGCGCGAGCTCGCGATCCCGATCTTCGGCGACATGGGCGACAATGGCGATCCGGAGGCCCTCGCCGGCCTCGGCGAGCTCACCGGGCGCCACGGCGATGCCCGCGGCATGCTGCTGATGGGCAAGGCCGCGCTCAACCGCGGACTGCCGTTCGACCACTACGCCTATCCGGTCAACGGCATTCCGTCGTTCCGCCAGGTCGGGCCGGAGGTCGAGCAGAGCGTCGTCTACGCGATCGCGCGCCAGGAGAGTGCGTTCAATCCGGCGGTGGTGTCGCCGGCCCAGGCCTACGGCCTGATGCAGGTGACGCCGGACGCCGGACGTTACGTCTGCAAGCGCGCCGGCATCGGCTTCGACCTCAACCGGATGAAGACCGATCCGGTCTACAACGCGATGCTCGGCGCCGCCGAGCTCGGCGGCTTGCTCGAGGACTATCGCGGCTCCTATATCCTGACCTTCGCCGCCTACAATGCCGGCCGCGGCAGCGTGCGGAAGTGGATCGAGCGCTATGGCGATCCGCGCGATCCCAAGGTCGACGCGGTCGACTGGGTCGAGCTGATTCCGTTCTCGGAGACGCGGAACTACGTCCAGCGGATCATGGAAAACCTGCAGGTCTACCGCGCCCGGTTCGGCGGCGGCACCAAATTGCAGATCGAGGCCGATTTGCGCCGCGGCGCCAGCGTGGAATGAGCCGGCGCGACCGGTTTTCAACAGGCTTGGCGACCGAAGCTTCCAGCCTCAATCCAGTATCACGCTAATCTATTGTTATAACTTGCATTTTAAGCATCGACGCGCTTCGACGCCTGCCGATCGGCGCGTTATATCAAAGGCTCGGGGACGGCCGGCGGCCGAGCTGCCCTTAAATCACCTTGGCGCAATCTGAATCTGCCGCTTGCGGCTCAGCGCCCTCTCGGGCATATCGGCGCCATTGGAGACGTGGCCGAGTGGCTGAAGGCGGCGGTTTGCTAAACCGTTATAGGCTTGTAAAGGCCTATCGAGGGTTCGAATCCCTCCGTCTCCGCCATACTCATTGTTGTCCAGCCCGGAGACATGGGTAACGGATCGTACCTAAGACATGGGTGACAACCTCGTGCCGAACGGGTTGTCGAGGGGTTGCAGGGTTTTCTGCTCCAGGTCGAAGTCCCAGATCATAGTGCATGAAGCTGACGAGCCAAATGCCGGCCCCTGGCCTGGACCGGTCGTCACCTCCGCGTGAATGAAACATCATTCCCGGCGCCGCGAAGCGAGCGCGCAACAAACCGCGCCCACGATCCTTGCATTGTTTTCTTTCACCTGAACATTTCCGGGGTAAGGCCATGCAGCAAGACAGTGGCATCCAATTCCAGGATCTCGACCAGGTTCTGCGTAACGCCCAGCTTCGCCGATCCGCCGACGTTGGCTTCTGGCTGCGACAGCGCTTCCCATCCAAAGCAGGCAGGCTCGTCGTCGCAACTTCGCTGGCTTGCATGGTTGTTGCGCTGGCGATCGTTGCTGCCCCGCGGCCGGTCTCAAGCGCTGCGCTCGGCAGCGAGTGGCAATGCAGCAAGGCGGCGTTTGTTTTGACGACCTGCCGTCAAGCCGACCCTGCGCGCTCATAGCAATCGGCCGCGTCCGAGGGTCGTACGGTAGCAACGTCAATTGACATCGGTGAAACCATTGTCCGGCGACTCCGTAGCTGGAGCGCCGGCCTATTTCTTCCATTTTGGCACTACGGGCCGGCTGGGGCCGTTCGGTCTTTCCCAGTCACGAACGGCCTCACTTTTAAGTCCCACTATGAACTCAGCTTTCCCTCGGCTTGATTATTTGGCATCAAATGATCAAGACGCCCGCACGAAGTATCCGCCGGCTGGTCGAGATCGGGCTGAAGGCGAAGAAATAAATGGATGGCCCAAGTCGCGGTCTCAGGTTAGCGATCTGTTTCGCGCTGGTTCTCGTTCTGCCTGCTGCGCAGACGCCGCCGACACTACATTCGCGGGACGAGTGGCGTGTGGTTGACAAGGAATGTCGCGATGTCTTGCCCGCGCAGGCAAAGATACGGGCATGCCTCAACCTGCTGAGCGATCGACGCCGTCGGGTGAAGCACTTCCTGCCAGTCTCGGTGCGATGTCTCTGCGTTACACGGAGCTCGGGACACTCCAGACACTCAATCGCCAAACCAACTTCGGCAGTCAGTCGGATGAAGCCCGCCGAGGCGCCACTGAGGAACAAAATAGCTACAACCTTGCGCTTCAGTACAACCCGATGAACTACAGGGCATATAGATACCGGGCTGAAATTCGCAGCCAATTCTGCGACAGCGCGTCCGCCGCTCAGGACATGGAAGCAGCGGTTAGGTTTGCCGAACAGGCAGGAGATCAGGACGCCGCGCGAGACTTCAAGCGTGTCACGCTAGGTGCTTGCGTTCCGGCTTGGCGGCGAGACTAGTCAGCGAGATCTACCAGACGTCGTCACCCGGTGGCATACCCCGCGCCGGACCGCCCCCGACCGTATTCCTACGGACCTGCGACTGGCAGGCAACTTGCGATGTATCCGTCAATAGTTCGGCGCCGCTGTTCTCGATGTGCCGAACTCAGACATTCGGAGCACGCAAATGAACATGCATCATCGTTTTGAGACAGCTCGCGGACGTGGCGGACGAGAGTCGACGGTCAGCAAGATGCTGTCCGATCTCATCCTGGCCTGCCAGCAGATCGAAGCCGATATCGCGACCGAAGAAGCGCGCGCGGGAATTTACGACCGATCGGACGCGAGGTATCCGATTTTGGCAAGGTCGCTCAATGAGCGGCACGCCAATCTCAAGGGAACGATTGCCACACTCGAAAAGCGCGTCGCCGAGAGATCTCAGCACAAATTGGTCACCGACGCCGCATAGCTCGATCTTTGACCAACTTCCTGTACGCTGGCAGAGCGACCGATGCGATGAAGCATCAGTGCGGGCGCTGACCGACATCAGCCGCTGCCGCGGGCGGATGGATCGAGGTTCCGGTTCTCGCCCGGCGGGATCGGGCCAAAGCCCGGATATCGGTACGAGCTCGGAGGAGCCATCTGCTCGCTTGGGCGGATGATGAAATGCTGCCGCACGCGCCTGTGATGCGCAGTTGCGGCGTCGGCAGCCAGGCTCGACAGGAGCACAAGCGGCAACGTCAGGACCAGGGAAATACGTAAGCATACGCGCAAGGCAACACGCATCGTGATCACTCCGTCTCACCGAACAGGTGATCGCCGAGCGTAGCGCCCTATTCTGCCCTGGCCTCTCACATGCGATCAAAACAGCGAGATCGCCAATCCATGACTTGCGGGTTATCGCGAATCGCAGGCCGTCTTGACCGGCCGCGGCAAGGCCTGCGCGCAGGCGACGCCGAGCAGCGCGAGGCCGCCGCCGATGACGTGGAATGGCCTGACCGGCTCACCCAGCATCACGATCGCGGCCGCGGCCGTCAGCACCGGCAGCAGGTTCATGAAGATCGCGCAGCGGTTCGGGCCGAGCTGCGCGACGCCGCGGATCCAGAGAAACGGCAGCACGACCGAGGCCAGCGCGCCGGCATAGACGATCAGCGGCCAGGTTTCGGCGTTGACCTGCCGCAGCGGCGCCGGCGTCGCGAGGAAGGCGGGAAACATCACGGCCAGCGCGCACAGCGCCTGCATGTAGGTGGATTGCCATCCAGTGATTGGCAGATTCCAGCGTTTCAGCAGCACGCCGTACAGCGCATAGACGATCGCGGCCAGCAGCATCAGCGTGTCGCCCGCATGCACGCCGTTCTGCAACAGCGACGACAAGTCGCCGCCGCTGACGAGATAGACGAGGCCCGCAAATGACAGCGGCGCGCCGCAGATCATGCCAAGCGTCGGCGGTTCGCCGAGCAGCGCGGCACTGAGGGCGACCGTCAAGAGCGGCGTCAGCGCGGTGAACACCGCCATGTTGGTCGCGGTGGTAGTCTCGGCCGCCAGATACGACAGGCTCTGGAACAGGCACATCGCAAGGAAGCCGAGGATCGCGAGCGGACCAAGATGCGGCCAGATCGCACGGCGATTGCGCCAGGCGCCGCGCGCCACGAATGGAGACATCAGCAGCACGGCGACCAGCAGGCGATAG
Organism: Bradyrhizobium sp. UFLA01-814; assembly: GCF_046718885.1. Classification (NCBI taxonomy): domain Bacteria; kingdom Pseudomonadati; phylum Pseudomonadota; class Alphaproteobacteria; order Hyphomicrobiales; family Nitrobacteraceae; genus Bradyrhizobium; species Bradyrhizobium sp. UFLA01-814. The sequence continues at coordinate 48,776 of NZ_JAQOSR010000042.1, forward strand.
AAGGTGATCGCCTGCGGACCGATCGTATGCGCCGAGAGGCGAGAGACGATGACGTTGCCTGCCCACAGCACGATGGCAACGAAGGGATAGAGAAGTGCAGCTTTTGACTTGAACATGACCCGGCAGCGCGTTGGTGAAGATCACACCAGCAACTACCTGTCGCGCCCAAGTCCGTCTCACGCTAGACTGACCTAACCTAGCGAGATTGGGACATGCGAGATGAAGACGTGTTGGACGAGCTGGACGAGCTGATCACACGGCACCTCGACTATCACGCCACGGCGCGGCCGATGGCGGCGATGGAGATCGACTATCCGAGCGGCGCGTCGACCGGCCTGCACACGCATCCGCGCGGCCAGCTGCTCTACGCGATCGAAGGCGTGATGGTCGTGCGCTGCACTGAAGGCACCTGGGTGGTACCGCCCAATCGCGCGGTGTGGCTCGTGGCCGATCTCGAGCACGAGGTCCGGATGTGCGGCGCGGTCAAGATCCGCACCGTGTTCGTGGACGCCAACGCGGCTCCCAATCTGCCGCAGGCCAGCTGCGTGTTCGCGGTCTCGCCGCTGCTGCGCGAATTGTTCGTCGCCGCGATGCGCGTCCCGCTGGACTATGCGCCCGCGACCTCCGACGAGCGCCTGATGCGCGTGCTGCTCGACCAGTTGCGCGAAGTCGATGTGCTGCCGCTGCACCTGCCGATGCCGCGCGACGAAAGGCTCGCACGGGTCTGCTCCGCGCTGGTGGCCCGCCCGGACGATGGCTCCACAGCCGAGCAATGGGCACGCCGGCTGAAGCTGACGTCGAAGACCATCCATCGTCTGTTCGCCAGGGAGACCGGCATGACGTTCGGCGAATGGCGTCAGCAGGCGCGCTTGCTGTTCGCGCTCGAACGCCTCGCGCGCGGCGCGCGCGTGGTCGATGTCGCGCTCGATGCCGGCTATGCCAGCCAGAGCGCCTTCACCGCGATGTTCCGCAAGCATTTTGGCGTGCCGCCCAACGCGTTCTATCGGTAAGCCGCCCACTGCCGCTGTGCTCCCTCTCCCCGTTCTTACGGGGAGAGGGTTGGGGTGAGGGGCTGCATCCGCGTATCCTATGATAGCTGCGTTTGCGGAGGCTCCCCCTCACCCGGATCACATTGCGCTTCGCTCCATGCGATCCGACCTCTCCCCGCACACGGGGCGAGGTGAAGCAGAGTCCGTTGCTCGACCTGACATAATCTCGTCGCGCTTTAGTGCTCCGCCGCCGACTGAGCCTCCGGTCCCAGGATCCATTCCCTGAACGCCGCGATCTTCGGAGGCGACTGCCGGTTGTCGGGACAGACGAGATAGTACGCGAACTCCTCCAGATGCGCGGTCTCGAGCAGCTGGATCAGTTCACCGCTCGCGATCTCATTTGCCACCATCGCGGCCGGCAGCAGGCCCGCGCCCTGCCCCGTCAGCACGGACTTCAGCAGAAGGCCGCTGTCATCGAACGAGGGTCCGCGCGGCGTGCGAACCTCCGCGATGCCGTTGGCCTGAAACCACAGGCTCCATCCCTTGCGATCGGCGTCATGCACCTGCGGCCAGCTTGCGAGCGCGCCAGGAGATGCCGGTCGCCCGAGGCGCGCCACCAGCGACGGCGATGCGACCGCCACCATCTCCACGGTGACGACGCGGTCGCTGCGCAGCCCCGGATAGCGGCCAAGGCCGTGGCGCACCGCGACGTCGACGCCGCTGCGCGAGAAATCGACCACCGTGTTGCTGGTGACGATCTGCAGATCGATCTCGGGATGCGCGCCCTGAAACGAGGCCATGCGGGGCACCAGCCAGGCCGACGCAAAGAACGGCGTGACGCTCACCGTCAGCGTACCGACATCGACGGAAGCCGCGACGCGGCGCGAGGCATCCGCGATCTGGCGAAACGCGTTGCGGATCGACGGCAGATAGTCGCGGCCGGCGTCGGTGAGATAGATGCCGCGCGGCACTCGCTCGAACAGCTTCACGCCGAGATCGGCTTCGAGCGTCTTGAGCATCTGGCTGACCGCACCTGGCGTCACGCATAGCTCCTCGGCCGCGAGCTTCACCGAGAGATGGCGAGCGGCGGATTCGAACGCCTTGAGCGCGTTAAGGGGTGGAAGCCTGCTCTCCATGATTTAGATTTTCTAATCTGAATTGCCCAGCAAATCTGGTTTGCCAACTCGGCCTTCCGGGCGCTCTATCAGCTTAATCCAATGCTGAAAGCCGCGTCAACACAGAGAAAGTCGAGCCATGGACCTTAGGTTTTCTAACCGTCTTTCCCGCTCCCGACGGCCCCATTTTCTTGATGGAGCCAGGCCATGACCGAGGTCGCAAACAAGCTCGGCCTCCGCGAGATCGCTGCAGGCGGCCAGACCAGCTCGCTCGTCGAGCGCATCAACGCGTCGCAAGCCGGCAGCCTGCCCGGCCTCCTGGACTTTCAATGGCTCGAAGCCGGACGCGGCCACATCCGCGGCCGCTTCGAGATTGCCGCGAAGCACTTCTCGCCGCACGGGCTGCTGCACGGCGCAAGCATCGTCGCATTGGCCGATACCGCATGCGGGTTCGGCTGCCTCGCGTCGTTGCCGGATGGCGCCATCGGCTTCGCCACCGGAGAGTTGAAGACCAACTTCATCGGCGCCGCGCGCGAAGGCGATTTGAGCTGCGAGGCGCGCCTCGTTCACGCCGGGCGCACCACCCAGGTGTGGGACGCCGAGATCCGCAGCGAGGCCACAGGCAAGACCATCGCGCTGTTTCGCTGCACGCAGATGCTGCTCTACCCGCCGAGCGTGGCCGGCGGTCGCGCGGCACAGGGAGAACGATCATGAGGAATGCCGCGATGCATGCCGGTTATCAACGCGCCAAGCCGTTCTACGGCTGGTATGTGGTCGCAGCCGCCTTCGTCGTGACGCTGATCGGGTTCGGCAGCGCCTACACGTTCTCGTCCTTCGTCGAGTCCCTGCAGCGGGAGTTCGGCGCCTCGCGCGGCTCGGTGTCGCTGGTGTTCTCCTTCGCGGGCTTCCTGTATTTCGGCCTGGGGATGATCTCCGGTCCGCTTGCCGATCGCTGGGGCGCGCGCAGGCTCGCTGGCCTCGGAATGGCGCTGGTCGGTCTCGGCATGGTGCTGGCGGGACAGGCGCAGACCATCCTCCAGGTCTACGCCGCCTACAGCATCGGGATCGGCGCCGGCGTCGGCTGCGCCTACGTTCCGACCTTGGGCGCCGTGCAGCGCTGGTTCGTCAGGCGGCGCGGTTTTGCGTCGGGCCTCGCCGTCAGCGGGATCGGGGTCGGCACCCTGGTGATGCCGCCGCTCGCGACCTGGCTGATCACGAGCCTCGGCTGGCGCGATGCCTATGTCGTGCTGGGCGTTGTCGCCGCCGTCGCCGGGATCGGTGCATCGCTACTGATCGCGGACGATCCGCGCCGCTACGGCACCGGACCGGACGGCGATCCGCTCGAGACGGTTTCGGGCGCGCCGCTCCGCCAGGGCGTCTCGATCCGCGGCGCGGTGCGGACCGCCCGCTTCGCCGGGCTCTATGCCGCCTGCCTGATCAGCGCGTTCGGGGTGTTCGTGCCGTTCGTGCACCTCGTGCCCTTCGCGGTCGATCATCAAGTCGCGCCGACGCTTGCCGTGCTGCTGCTCGGGATGATCGGGGTCGGCAGCACCGCCGGCCGCTTCTTCCTCGGCGGCATCGCCGACCGGGTCGGCCGCGATGCATTCCTGGTCGCGATGTATCTCGGCATGGCCGTCTCGCTGGCGATCTGGGCGATCGCCGGCACCTTCTGGTCACTCACGGTCTTCGCGCTGCTGTTCGGCCTGTTCTATGGCGGCTGGGTCGCGATCCTGCCCGCTGTGGTCACCGACCATTTCGGCGGCCGCAATGTCGGCGGCATCATCGGCATCCTCTACAGCAGCGTCGCTGTTGGCACGCTGCTCGGCCCGAGCGCCGCCGGCTTCGCCTACGACATCAGCCACAGCTACTTCATTCCGGTGGCGATCAGTGCAGCCGCCAACCTCGTCGCCGCCCTCATCGCAATGGCGACCATGCGAACGGCCTCGCCGATCGTTTCGGTTGCGCAGGGGTGAAGCCCTCCTGACGGTCGGCGATCCCTGTGCTAGCGTTCCGGGCTCACCTGCCCGATCGCTTGAAGACCTCCGTGATCACTCCGTTCGCCATGACCAATACCTGGAATTATCGGCGAGCGGACAGTGACGGCATCGTCGAGCTGGCATTGTGGCGCGGCGCCGGCTCGCTTTGCCTCAAGCCGCACTTCCACGACGAGAACCAGATCGTGCTGGTGCTGTCGGGGTCGCGCGCCTTTCGCATCGGCGGCGCGACCGTCACTGTGCCAGCCGGCCATGCCGCGCTCATTCCGGCGGGAATGCTGCATGCGCCGATGACGATGTCGGACGAGGAAACGGTCTGCCTGAACGCCTACGTTCCTGCCGGCCGCGTCTGCTCGTCGGTGCGGATCATCCGCTTCGGGCAGCGTTGGCGGAACCTCGACGAGATCTCGCCTAGGCACGTCGGCGAGATCGCCGACGACATCCTGTCGCGCGCGCCATCCCACCCCGCCGGGTGCGCCGACAGGACGATGCTCGGCATCGCGCTGACCGAGAGCGTCGCGCCGATCGGAGCGATTGCCGCCGGCTTCGGGCGAAGCCGCGAAGGGTTCAGCCGCATGGTCAGCCGCGAGCTCGGCATCCCGCCGCATACCTTCCGCCTGCTGGCCCGCCTCAATCTTGCCCGGCAATTGCTGCGCGCGGGCGAGCCGATCGCAGCAGCCGCGGCCGATGCGGGCTTTTCCGACCAGAGCCACCTCACCCGGCTGTTCCGCCGCACCTTCGGCACGACGCCGGGCGTCTACTGGCGCGGCTGAACCGACGTCACAGACGTTCCAGACCGATTGGCGCGCCGCCCGCTAGCCTGCTCACCCTCACGAGGGTGAAGGATGGATACCCAGACAAGTCTTCTGTTGCTGGCGGCCGGGGTCACCGGAGGCATCATCAATGCACTGGCGGGCGGCGCGACGCTCATCACCTTTCCGGCGATGCTCGCGGCGGGCCTGCCGGCTGTCATCGCCAACGCGTCGAACGCGGTGGCGATCTCGCCGGGGCATTTGATCGCCGCGCTCGCCGATCGCGGCAAGCTGCCGCCGCCGACGCGGCGCACGATCAGCTTCGTCGTGATCGCCGCGCTCAGCGGCACAATCGGTGCTGGCATCCTGTTGCTGCTTGCAGAACGGCTGTTCGTCCTGCCGGTGCCGGCTCTGATCGCATTTGCAACGCTGTTGTTTGCCTTCGCGCCGCAGATCCAGGGATGGACCATCGGGTGCGAGAGGGCCGCAGCGCTGTCGTCGACCGGCGCGAGCGGTGCTATCCTGGGATTGGCGTGCGTCTATGGAGGGTTCTTCGGTGCCGGATTAGGCGTCATCCTCACCGCGGTGCTGTCGATCACGGAGCCCAACGACATCAGGGCGATCAAGGCGTTGAAGAACCTGCTCGCGACCTGCGTGTCGCTCGCTGCCACATTGATCTTTGTCTTTCAGGGAGCAGTGCGGTGGCCGGAGACCTTGGCGATGCTGCTCGGCGCCATGATCGGCGGCTATGCCGGAGGCTTCCTGATCCGGATCCTTCCCGGCCACACCGTGTTTAGCCCGGACAGATCACTGACGGGTGTTCGGAGACATAGCTGACACATCAACCTTGGCTGGATTGGTCCGATT
>NZ_JAQOSR010000043.1:0-54415 GCF_046718885.1 Bradyrhizobium sp. UFLA01-814
CGGAATCGTCAGGCTGAGGCCTTGCATCGGCGTTAAAGTCGCGGAAGTCGTGGACAGGGTGCCGCTGGTCTGCGCGTAAAGGGCCATATCACTCTCCAGTTGTCTAACAATGTAAACGCAATAAGAGATTGAATAAGGCAACCTGCCGCAAGATTCAAGGGATGAACGGCGCCGAGGCCGGCGCGGCATGTTGGCCGTGGCGCTTTCCCAATCGGCGCATTAAATGGCGCGGATGTTTCGGAGAGGTGACCGTTCGATGAAGCGCGTGGGAACCTGGTTGTTCTATCTCGTCGGTGCGATCGCCGTCGCCTATCTCGCGCTCTATGCCTATGTGACGTTCACCGGTCGCGACGTCACGCCCGGCGATCCGATCCGGATCTTCCGCAAGCCCGACGCCCCAAGCTATTCGTGAGGCGCGGCAGGCCATGTACTCATAAATCGGTAGGGTAAGGGGACGACTGATGTCCGCTTGCCCGCCCATAGCAGCGGAATAGCGGACGTCGCCGGAGGTCGCAGACATGGCTCTAGCACATGGCCGGGCTAGATAACGGGCATCGCCTGAGACATTCGTCCAACTCAGACGGCAGCTCCTGCTAGCAAGAAAGCGCCGCCAAGCGCGACCATCACAAGTCCAGGCCAATTCGATTTGATGCCGAAACCGCTACCCGGTCTTTCAGGTTCCAGCGTGTCACGCCCCGAGCGAAGCCACCTTCCACCGCTGAATCGGCCTCGCCAGATTGGCTGATACGCCATCTGGAGCACGCCGCCGAAAACAAGGAGCACACCAAGCCATATGAGGGTCATGCTCTCCTCCTGCACCAGTGAACGCCAACAGGTTGCTCCGCCGGGAACCGCGGTCCGTTCAACGTCTGCCCGCTGCTCTCGGAATTAGAACGACCTTGAAAGCCGCCGGACGCGCCAGCGCGCTGCACGTAGGCTGGGGATCACGTTCTCCGAAGCTCAGGCTACGACAATCATAAGCATCCTGCTCAGTCTTCGTCCGGCTCGCGCACGACCGGCGGTTCGTCGGTTCGGTTCTCTTCGTCGTCTTGCTCTTCGCCCTCTTCGTCGTCATCAGGATCTCGGGGTGGCATCGTGTTGCCCATGATCGCGAAGACACGCCGGTCGAACCTGGTGGGAATTACCTCGGCGATTTGTAGGGTCATGTTGTTGCTCCTCGGATGTGACCCTGGGGCACTTTACCCCTTTTTCGGAGGGGCAGACACGGAATTGGCGGCCGGCGCGGTCGAGGTCCGGTTTATCCCTGTCAGACGACCCTGAGATAAGTCTTCGAGTTCGTCGGATTCGGGCCAAAACCGGACTAAGCCGTCCTCGACCGTCGACCATAGGCCGGCCTCACTTACCGCAGACCTTCGCAGTCCCCACAGCACCGTGACTGAAGCCAATACAATGGTCAGCCCGACAGAGATGAACCCAAGCGTCACAAGCGCTTCTCGCCATGGCCGACCGCTGTGACCGGCAGCGGTAATCGGCGAAAGCGCGGCCGTCCCAAAGATCGCCGCCAGGGTCGTGAAGGCCCGATTGCCATACGTGCCGTACAGCACTGTCCAATAAGTTATCGCTTTCTGGCGCGTCTGCAATTTCACTTCGGACCATATGGCGCCCAGCGCAATAACAAACGTGCCGTTCATGACACTTTCAAGATGTGCCGCAAGTCCCATGCGTTGGTTTTGAAAGCTCGCTTCAACGAAGCCGGTCAGCAAGCCAAGCAGAAAAAGGAACATCCCGCGCCAAAGCAGACGCCGCTTGCCATCTTCCATAAGGGGATCTCGCCGAAATTGAGAATACGCAGCAAAACTCGGTCAGCTGCGCAAGCACGGAGCATCGCGATCAAGAACGGAAGCTTCTAACTGTTTGCGGCGCCCTATTTGGATGGCTCCGCCTTGACGATGTCGGCGGTGACAAGGACGATGTCGTCCTTTCCATCATTCTTATGCCAATGCAACGTGGTCCCGGGCTCACCGGTCGTGTCCCCCGGGTGGAAGGTCTGCGAACTGCCATCATCGCGGGTAACTGTGTCCGCGCCCTGCAGGAAATAAACAACCGATGGTCGGTCCTTGTGGCTGTGCATGCCGATATGCCTGCCGGGCTCAATGGTGAGCACTCGCAGGCGCAATTGCCTTTAGTCGCGGCAGGAGCACCCTGCCGCTCGCGGTCCTCAGCCGGCGTTCGCGATCCGTTGATAGTCGGGCGCGCCATTGCCGGCCGGGGTAATCGGGATGCCGCCGTCGGCATATTCGTTCAGCTTGTTGCGCAGCGTGCGGATCGAGATGCCGAGGATGTTGGCCGCATGGGTGCGGTTGCCGAGGCAGTGCTTCAGCGTCTCCAGGATCAGGTCGCGCTCGACATCGGCGACGGTGCGGCCGACCAGCGCGCGGGTGACCTGCTCGGCGGCAAGCGTCGCGTGCGCGACCGCGGGGGCGGTCTTGGCGAGGTCAAGCCGGTCGCCGTCGGGGGTCAGGATCGCGTCCGCACCAATCTCGTCGCCCTGCGCCATCAGGACCGAGCGATGGATGGTGTTCTCGAGCTCGCGGACGTTGCCCTGCCAACGGTTCGCGGTCAGGACGCGGCGGGCATCAGTCGAGATCGGACGGACCGGCATGCCGTTGGCCTCGGCATATTTCCTGGCGAAATGCTGCGCCAGCTCGAGGATGTCGGCCGGGCGGTCGCGCAGCGGCGGAATCTTCAGGTTGACGACGTTGAGGCGGAACAGCAGGTCCTCGCGGAAGGTGCCTTCGCGCACCGCCTCCGAGAGGTTGCGGTTCGAGGTCGCGATGATGCGGATGTCGACCGGGACCGGCCTGGTGCCGCCGACGCGATCGATCACGCGCTCCTGGATTGCGCGCAGCAGCTTGGACTGCAGCCGAACGTCCATCTCGGAGATTTCGTCGAGCAGCAGCGTGCCGCCGGTCGCTTCCTCGAACTTGCCGATGCGGCGCGCCACCGCGCCGGTGAAGGCGCCCTTCTCATGGCCGAACAGCTCGGATTCCAGGAGGTGCTCGGGGATCGCGGCGCAGTTGATCGAGATGAACGGCCGCTTGGCGCGGGCCGAGCGGGAATGGACGTAGCGCGCCAGCACTTCCTTGCCGGTGCCGGACTCGCCGGTGATCATGACGGAGGCGTCCGAACCTGCGATCTGCTGCGCCAGCTTGATCACCCGGCCCATCGCCTCGTCGCGGTAGATCAAATCGCGCGCGTCGTTGGCGACCGCGGCCAGCACCGCTGCGATCAGCTCGGGATCCGGCGGCAGCGGGATGTATTCCTTGGCGCCGGCATGGATCGCGGCGACCGCGGCGCGGGCGTCGTTGGAGATGCCGCAGGCGACGATCGGCACGTGGATGTGCTCGGCGTCGAGCCGCATCACGAGGTCGCGGATGTCGAGACCGACGTCGACCAGCAGGAGGTCGGCGCCCTTGCCGCCGCGTAGCACGTTCATCGCCTGTTCGGCGGCCTCGGCGTGGGTCACGGAGGCGCCGTTGTCCATCGCGATCTTGGTCGCGGTCGTGAGCTGGCCCTTCAGGGTGCCAACGATGAGAAGCCGCATGATGATCTCCTGTTCGTCTGGTCGCGCAGGTCCCGCGCGCTACCGCCTGAGTTATTAAGAGCGTTCCGCCTTGATGATTTCGGTCATGGTCACGCCGAGCTTGTCTTCCACCAGCACCACTTCGCCACGCGCCACCAGGCGGTTGTTGACGTAGATGTCGATCGCCTCGCCGACGCGGCGGTCGAGTTCGAGCACGGTGCCCGGTCCGAGTTTCAAGAGGTCGCCAACGTCCATCTTGGAGCGGCCGAGCACCGCCGAGACCTGCACCGGCACGTCGAACACGGCCTCGAGATCGGCCGCGATGCGCGCGGCATGCTCATCCTCGTTGTAGCCGATGTCGTCGATCCCGGGCGCCTCGGCGGAGTTGAGATCGGGAAGCGGGACTTGGGTGTCGGTGTCGCTCATGGTTCAGCCCTCAATCGCCTTCAGCCGGCCTGGCCGCGGGACGCCAGATAGCGCCCGACGAGTTCGTTGATCTTGCCTTCGATCGCGGCGCGTTCCAGCACGACGCCGCCATCGGCCCATTCGATCCGGCAGTCGCCGGTCGCAATCGTCGGCTCGGCCAGGATCACCAGCCGGCCCTGAAAGCCGGAATGCGCCGCCATCCGCTCGATATTGTCATGCGCCGCCTCGTAGAGCGCGTCATTGATGCGGACCACGAGATGCGGCGTCGCCACCAGATGCGAGAAGCAGTCGGAGACCAGCGCGGTGATCTCGCCGAGCGGCTCGCGCGCGATCAGCTCGGAACAAAGCTTGCGGGCGACCGCCACCGCGACGTCCACGGCCTCGGTCTCCATCCGCGTCTCGATGCCGGCGAAGCGCGCCGCGATGCCCTTGATCGCGGTGCCGATCTCCTCCAGCGCCTGCGCGGCGCGGCGGTCGCTCTCGACCTTGGCCTCGCGCAGCGCGGCCTCGTAGCCGGCGCGATAGGCCCGCGCCTCGGCGTCGGCGACCTTCTGCGCGACCTCGGCCGGCGTCGGCGCGCGTTCGCGCGCGCGGTCCGGCGCCGAGAAATCCGTGTCGAACAGAAATTTTGCGGGTGCGGCCATCAATACACCAGCTCGTCGTCGGCGCGGTTCTTGGTCAGCGTGATCTCGCCGCGGGCGGCGAGGTCCTTGGCGAGGTTGACCAGAAGCGCCTGCGCCTCGTCGACATCGCGCAGCCGCACTGGGCCCATCGCGGCCATGTCGTCCATCAGCATCTTGCCGGCACGCGAGGACATGTTGCCGAGGAAGAAGCTGCGCACCTCCTCGTTGGCGCTCTTCAGCGCGACGCCGAGCTTGTCCTTGTCGATGTTGCGCATCAGCGTCTGGGCCGAGGCGGTATCGAGCTTGATCAGATCGTCGAAGGTGAACATCAGCGCCTTGATGCGCTCGGCGGATTCGCGGTTTTCCTCTTCCAGCGAGGTGATGAAGCGGGTCTCGGTCTGGCGGTCGAAATTGTTGAAGATCTCGGCCATCACCTCATGGGCGTCGCGGCGGCGGGTCTGCGACAGGTTCGACATGAATTCGGTGCGCAGCGTCTGCTCGACGCGCTCGATGACTTCCTTCTGCACCGCCTCCATCCGCAGCATGCGGCCGACCACGTCGAGCGCGATGTCCTCGGGCAGGATCGCGAGCACGCGCGCGGCGTGCTCCGGCTTCAGCTTCGACAGCACCACGGCGATGGTCTGCGGGTATTCGTTCTTGAGGTAGTTGGCGAGCACCTCTTCCTGCACGTTGGAGAGCTTCTCCCACATGTTGCGGCCGGCGGGGCCGCGGATCTCGTCCATGATGCCGGAGACGCGCTCGGCGGGCAGGTATTGCTGCAACAGCCGCTCGGTGGCGTCGAAATTGCCCATCAGCGCGCCGGAGGCCGACATCCGCGAGACGAATTCCAGCATCAGGTCCTCGACCACGTCGGCCTCGACGGTGCCGAGGGTCGACATGTGGACCGACAGCTCGCGGACTTCTTCGTCGTCGAGCATCGACCAGATCTTGCCGCCATACTGCTCGCCGAGCGCGAGCATCAGGATCGCCGCGCGCTTTGGGCCGGGCAGCGGCTTGCCCTTGGGCCGGGCGCTTTGCCGGTTTGCCAGCGTCGAGAGGACGGTGGCGATGTCGTTGGCGTTGGTGGTCTGGGGTACGGCGGCCATGTCAGTTCTCTACCGGCTCGCTCAGCCATTGACGGACGATGGAGACGGTTTCGTTCGGATTGCGTTCGGCGAGCTCGCCGACCCGGTGCACGGCCTGGGCGTGGACCTGGCCCTGGATCTGGGCGACGTCGATCAATTGCGCCGCGCCGCCGCCGCTCGGGATCAGCGCCTGACCGGGCGTTGCGGCGCTCTCGGCATGGGCTTCCGCCAGCGCGGGCATGCCCGCGCCGGTCAGCGCCGGAATGACGTCGGCCGCGACGATGCGCTTGACCAGCGGACGGACCACCATGAACAGCACGACCAGGCCGAGCATCATCATGACGCCGAGCTCGATGACGTACATCACGTCATCCTTGGTGAATTGCAGCATGCCGAGCAGGCCGGTCGGCTCGGCGATCGGCTGCGCGGCGGGCGGCTCGGCGAAGCGCAGGTTGACGACCTCGACCTGGTCGCCGCGCTTCTGGTCGAAGCCGATCGCGGAGCGGACAAGCGCAGCGATGCGGTCGAGCTGCTCCTTGGTGCGGTCCTGATAGATCAGCTCGCCTTTTTCGTTCTTGGAGTAGCTGCCGTCGACCAGCACCGCGACCGAGATGCGGTTGACGCGGCCGGCCTCGGTCACCTCGGTCTTGGTGGTGCGGGAAATCTCGTAATTGTTGGTCTCTTCGCTCTTCTTGCTCTGGTCGCGGGTGCGGGCGGCATTGTCCTGGTTCTGGCTGCCCGGCAGCTCGTTGGCGACGGTCACCTGGCCGGAATTGTCGGCGGTGAGGCTCGATTCCTCGCGGGTCTGGGTCGAGCGCAGCACGCGACCCTCGGGGTCGAACTTGTCTGAGGTCTGGGTGATCTTGTTGTAGTCGAAGTCGGCGGAGAGCTGGACGCGGGCGCGGCCGGCGCCGACCACCGAGGAGACGATGTCCTCGACCTGCTTGCGCATCCGCTTCTCGAAGGCGGCGCGGCGCTCGTCGCCGACCGCGGCGTCGGCATCGGACTGGGCACCGTCGGCCAGCAGCTGGCCGGCCTCGTCAACGATCGAGACCCGCTGCGGCTTCAGCCCGTTGACCGCGGAGGCGACGACGTGGCGGATCGCCCGGATCTGCTGCGGCTCCAGCGCGCCGCGCACCCTGAGCACGATCGAGGCGGATGGCTCCGGCGTCTCGCGCGAGAACAGCGGCTTCTCCGGCAGCACGAGGTGGACGCGCGCGGCCTGGACGCGGTCGATGGCACGGATGGTGCGGGCGAGCTCGCCCTCCAGCGCCCGCAGATGATTGATGTTCTGGACGAAGCTCGTGGTGCCCAAGGCATCCGACTTGTCGAAGATCTCGTAGCCGACGCCGCCGCCCTTGGGCATGCCGCCCTCGGCGAGCTTCATCCTGAGCCGCGTCACCTTGTCCTTCGGCACCATGATCGCGGCGCCGTCATTGCGCAGCTCGAACGGGATCGCCTGGCGCTCCAGCTCCTTGATGATTCCAGAGGAATCCTCGGTCGACAGGTCGGTGAAGAGGGTGGTCATCTGTGGCGTCGTGACGCGCATGATGACGAAAGCGAAGAAGCCGATCAGGGCCGCGGTGACCGCAACCATGGCCGCGAGGCGGGCCGCACCAAGACCTCTCAGGAAAGCAACCAGACTTTGCACCAACGGCCCCCAGGGATTCGGCCCGCGCGGGTCCGACTGGGCAAATATTGCCTAGGGTATGGTTTCCATATGGTTAACGAAGGTTAAGGACCGCGGCAAAATCGCGGACATGAAAAAAACCGGCTTCGCAGGGCGAGGCCGGTTTTCGTCAAATGCCACAGGATCGGCGCCGAATTACTGCCGATATTGCTGAATGCGGGTGGTGCGCAGCCCGGCCAGACCGTGCTGGTCGATCGAGAACTGCCAGGAAAGGAATTCATCGACGGTCAATGTGTAGCGGCTGCAGGCCTCCTCGAGGGAGAGCAGGCCGCCGCGGACCGCAGCGACGACTTCGGCCTTGCGGCGGATGACCCACCGTTTGGTACCGGGGGCCGGCAAATCCGCAATCGTTAACGGGCTGCCGTCAGGCCCGATGACGTATTTCACCCTCGGGCGATGGGGTTCTGTCATGGCGTACTCACAAACTCTCAACCACTGAACTCGCAAGGGGTAAGCTACGCCTCCCGGTTTAAAATTTGCCTAAGCCCAAGCGTTCAATACGAATCTCGTTGGAACGGCCGGGAACAGGGGGGCTGCCCGCCGGCAGGCAGACCGGCGCGCGGCGCAGTTCGCGGTTCGGCGCGCTCAGATCGTGGGGCGCAGGGGACCGCGCGCCAGCGTCAGCAAGGCATCGGCGAGAGCTTCCGCGGCCTTGTCAGGCCGTCTTTTCTCATAGATGGCGAATTCCAGATCGGGAAGCGGCGGCAGACCGTCGCCAATTCCGAGAATGCGCAGGCCGGTGGTGACCGCGCTGAGCGGCAGCGGGGTGACGGCAAGTCCCGCGACGGCGGCGGCGCGGACGCCGGTCAGGCTCGGGCTGGTATAGACGATCTCCCAGCCGAGCTCACCGTCGCGCAGCGCGGAGAGCGCGGCGTCGCGCGACACTGATCGTTCGCGGTACAGCGCCAGCGGCAGCGGCGCGCCGGGAACGAGATCGAACGTTTCCGCCGCGGTCCACACCAGCGGCTCGCGCCACACCAGGCGGCCTTTCGACGTTCCGAGCGGCCGCTTGGCGAACACCAGATCGAGCCGGCCCGCATCGAGTTGCTCGATCAATTCGGCGCTGACGCCGATCTGCACCTCGAGCTTGACCCCGCGATGCAGCGCGGCGAAGCGGCCCAGCGCCGACGGCAATGAGCCACCGGCGACTTCCTCGACCACGCCGAGACAGACCGAGCCGGACAGCCGCGGCGCCACCAGCCGCTGCCGCGCCGCCTCCTCGAGCTGCAGCAAACGCCGCGCATCCCCGAGCAGCATCTCGCCTTCGTCGGTCAATGCGACACTGCGCGTCGTGCGCCGGAACAGCGGCCGCCGGGTCTCGAGCTCGAGCCGCTTGATCTGCTGGCTGATGGTCGACTGGGTCAGATGCAGTTGCTCGGCGGCGCGGTGGAAGCCGCCGCAATCGGCGACCGCGACGAAGGCCCGCAAAAGTTCGAGGTCGAGCATCGATTAATCCATATTCGTAATCAATCATATTATAGAATATCGTTTCTGTTATCAATGCCGGCCGCCTAGCTTCGCTTCAGATGATCAAGCAAGGAGAGGCCATCATGTCGGAGACGACACAACGAACCGATCGCACGGCGCGCCTGGCGCGCGCGCGAGCTGTCTGCGGCACGAGTGGAAAGGTCTGTCCGCCCGACTGCGCGATCGAGCTGCTGGAGGCGGTCATCGCATCCGGCGACCGGGTGGCGCTCGAGGGCGACAACCAGAAGCAGGCGGATTTCCTCGCCGCGTGCCTCGCCGGGGTGGACCCGGCGCGGGTGCATGATCTGCACATGGTGCAGTCGGTGCTCGCGCTTCCCGATCATCTCGCGGTGTTCGAACGCGGCATCGCCAACCGCCTGGACTTCGCCTTTGCCGGCCCGCAGAGCCGCCGCCTCGCCGAACTCGTCGCCGCCAAGGCGCTGCGGATCGGCGCGATCCATACCTATCTCGAGCTTTACGCGCGGATGCTGGTGGACCTGACGCCGCAGGTTGCGCTCATCGTTGCCGACAAGGCCGATCGCGACGGCAATCTGTACACCGGTCCGAACACCGAGGACACGCCGACCATCGCCGAGGCCGCGGCGTTCCGCGGTGGCGTCGTCGTGGCGCAGGTCAACGAGATCGTCGATCGTCTGCCGCGCGTCGATATCCCCGGCGACTGGGTCGATGTCGTGGTGCCCGGTCCGAAGCCGTATGCGATCGATCCGCTGTTCACGCGCGATCCCGCCAAGGTCAGGGACGAGAACGTCCTGATGGCGATGATGGCGATCGCAGCGGTGTATGAACCTTATCAGGTGACACGGCTCAATCACGGCATCGGCTATGCCACCGCGGCGATCGAGCTGATCCTGCCGACCTTTGCCGCCGGGCGCGGGCTGAAGGGCAAGGTCGCACGGAATTTCGTGCTCAACCCGCATCCGACGCTGATCCCCGCGATCGAAGCAGGCTTCGTCGACAACGTCTATTGCTTCGGCTCGGAGCTCGGCATGGAGCGCTATGTCGCCAGCCGTCCCGATGTGTTTCCGGTCGGCGCCGACGGCAATCTGCGCTCCAACCGCGCGCTGGCGCAGGTCGCCGGACAATATGCCTGCGATCTGTTCGTCGGCGGCACCTTGCAGATCGATCCGGAGGGCAACAGCTCGACCGCCACCAAGGACCGCATCACCGGCTTCGGCGGCGCGCCGAACATGGGCGCCGATCCGCGCGGCCGGCGCCACGACAGCGTTGCCTGGCTGCGCGCCGGCGAGGAAGCAGGCGAGCGCCTGCGCGGCCGCAAGCTGGTGGTGCAGATGGTCCAGACCCGTCAGCCGAACGGCGCGCCGAGCTTCGTCGAGCGCCTTGACGCGTTCGACCTCGCGGCCTCGGCCGGCTTCGCGCTGCCGCCCGTCATGATCCATGGCGACGACGTCACCCACGTGATCACCGAGCGCGGCGTCTGCAACCTGTTGCGTTGCCGCTCGCCGCAGGAGCGCGAGGCCGCCCTGCGCGCGGTCGCCGGCGACACCGAGTTCGGCCGGCGGCAGGACGCCGGGACGACCGACGGCCTGCGCCGCCGCGGCATCGTGATGCTGCCGTCCGATCTCGGCCTCGACGTCGCGACGGCGACGCGCGACTGGCTCGCCGCGAAATCGATCGACGACCTCGTCGCCGCATCGGGCGGCCTCTACGCGCCGCCCGCCAAATTCCGCCGCTAGAAGGAGGCTTCCATGACCCACGCCGAGCACATCCCGAGCAGCCCACCGGCCTCGCTCGACCAAGCGAGGCAGCTCGCCGCGGCGCTGTTGTCCGAGCGCGGCGAAGCGTCGGGCGCCCTGATCGCGCGCCAATTGCAGCAGACCATGCGCGCGCTCGATGCCGACGGCCGGCACGGCTTTCAACGCTATCTGGCGAGCGCGTTTCAGCCCGACGCGGCGGCGCTGCGGGATGCGGCGAAGCGTTATCTTGCCGACGGCACGGCGGCGGCCGCGGCCGCTTTGGCCGACGCCGCCGATCCGCCGCGGCAGGAGGTGTTGCGGCGGATGAACATGGCGCCCGGCGGCACGGCGAGCCTGATCGCGATGCGCAGCGAGATCGCCAGCCGTCTCGGCTCCGAACCGGAGCTGAAGCTGCTCGATGCCGATCTCAAGCATCTGTTCGTCTCATGGTTCAATCGCGGCTTCCTCGAGCTTCGCCGCATCGACTGGCAGTCGCCGGCCGCCGTGCTCGAGAAGCTGATCGCCTATGAGGCGGTGCACGAGATCGAGGGCTGGGACGATCTGCGTCGCCGCCTTGCGCCCGACCGCCGCTGCTTTGCCTTCTTCCATCCCGCGCTGCCCGGCGAGCCGCTGATCTTCGTCGAGGTCGCGCTGGTACAGGGATTGGCCACCGCCGTCCCGCCGCTGCTGGTGCAGGACGCGGATCAAGACAGCGCAGGCCTCAGGGCCACGCATGCCGACACCGCGATCTTCTATTCGATCTCCAATTGCCAGGACGGACTGCGCGGCGTGTCGTTCGGCAATTTCCTGATCAAGCAGGTGGTCGAGGAGCTGCAAACGGAATTCCCGCAGCTGAAGCGCTTCTCCACGCTGTCACCGATCCCGGGCTTCCGGCGCTGGCTCGGCCAGCAGCCGCAATCCGGTGGCAATGACGTCGCGATGCTGCGCGAGCTGGACCGCGAAGGCTGGTGGCACGACGCGGCGACCTGCGAGACCTGGCGTCCGGTCCTGATGAGGCTGTGCGCGCAATATCTCACGCGCTCGCCGGCGTCCGGGAATCGCATCGATCCGGTGGCGCGCTTCCATCTTGGCAACGGTGCCCGATTGGAGCGGATCAACTGGCTCGGCAACACGGCCGATCGTGCGATGGCGGAATCTTTCGGCATCATGGTCAACTATCTTTACGATCACGACAGCATCGAGCGTAACCACGAGGCCTTTGCGCGCGTAGGAGAAATTGTCCGTTCACCGCAGGTGGACGCGCTTCTCTGATTTTCAACTCACCATACAGACAACGGAGCAGTAACATGATGATGAACAGACGCGCCTTCTCGACCGCCTTGCTCGCTGGAGCCGCGGCTTCACTGGTGTCCACGCGCGGCATGGCCGCCACCACGCCGCCGGTCAAGGCGCGCAACGTCGTGCTGGTGCACGGCCTGTTCGCCGACGGCTCCTGCTGGTCCGAGGTCATTCCGCGCTTGCAGGCGGCCGGGCTCAACGTGACGTCGGTGCAAAATCCGCTGACCACGCTGTCCGAAGCGGTTGCCTCCGCGCAGCGGGTGCTCGATCGCCAGGATGGTCCGACCGTGCTGGTCGGCCATTCCTTCTCCGGCATGATCGTCACCGAGGCCGGCGTGCATCCGAATGTCTCGGCGCTGGTCTATGTCGCGGCGCGCGCACCCGATGCGGACGAGGATTACACCGCGCTGGCCAAGACCTATCCGACGCCGCCCGCGAGCGCCGGCATCGTGTTCGACGGCGATGAGGGCCGGCTGAGCGAACAAGCGTTCCTGCGCGATTTCGCCGGCGACCTGCCGGAGGCGAAGGCGAAGGTGCTCTATGCCGTGCAGCAGCCGTTCCACAAGCAGCTGCTGGCCGGCAAGACCAGCCATGCGGCCTGGCGCAGCAAGCCGAGCTACTACGCCGTCTCGACCGAGGACCGCACCATCAATCCGGATCTCGAGCGCTTCATGGCCAAGCGGATGGGCGCCACCACGATCGAGGTGAAGGCCAGCCATCTCGCGCTGATCTCGCAGCCCGACGCGATCGCGCGGCTGATCCTCGACGCCGCGCAGCAGTCGAGCTGAGTGTCGGCGTTGACCGGCCGTGGGAGAGTATCGGCTTGTCCCGCACACGATGATGAATGGCCCCGGGGCACCGCAATACGCTCCCGGGGCCGCTTGGCGCCAGGCCATTCGACGCGGCCTAGTGGATATGCGCGCCACGACCGTCGAGAATGCCCCGATCGCCCACGCTCGGGATCAATTCCTGCATGACGGCATCGACGTTGGGCTGCCGCGCGCGCTTGGTGCTGAGCGTGTTCAGTAGCGTCGCGAACACGACCATTACAAGGACACCGGCAAGACTGAGTCCGATCTGCATCGAGAGCCGGTTCGAGATGTCGAACAGGTCACATTGGCTGGCGAGCGCCAACAGGACGCCGAGACAATAGATCGGCAGCGAGTTCTCGCCGCAACGCCTCGCGCTACGCAGCATCGGCGTCGACAGCCCTCGCCAGCCCGCGGGAACCAGCCATGACGCCAGGATTGCAAGCGCCAGAAAATGCAGCAGCCGCAACAGACTCAGATTTGACTTGTCCATTGGAAACAGCAGATCGGTCAGAGCCTGCGGCAGCAGCGGCGGCTTGATGCCGTGGCCGAGCGCAACGACCAGGCCGAACACAAGATAGAGCGCGGACAGAACAAGTGCGGGGCGCGACGTCACCCATCCCTGGATGGTCCTTCCCTCGATGACGTACCATGCGCCCAGCACGACCGGAAGCTGCCAGGCCAGCGGGTTGAAGAACCAGACGCCTTCGGGCCAGGCAGGAATGTTCCAGCCGAAGACGTGCACCAGCGCATAAAGCAACAGCGAAAGGCCAAGCGCCAGGTTGGGCGCTCGCAGCAGCAGCCACAGCAGCGGTGCGAACAACACGTGACAGATCACAAAGACCGGCAGGACGTCGGTATTGACGGGGTGGAATTGCAGCACTGCGGCGTGCGCAAGCGCTGCGCCCGGACGTTCGAACAGAACCCGCGTATTGCTGTCGTCGGCGAGACGATCGCTGCCCGCGAGGTAGACGAGGATCGCGCAGGCGAGCGTCAGCAGCAGAAACGCGGCATAGATATCCCATCCCCGTCGCAGCGAACGGCCGATCATGCCGCGCCAGCCGTCGCGCTGACGCGCCCTGCCGTAGGCCAGTGCGCAGGTGACGCCCGAGATGAACATGAATATTTCGGCGGCATCGCAGAAGCCGTAGTTGCGCAGGGTTAGCCAGCTTCCGACGTTGTCTGGAATGTGATCGAGAAAGATCCACCATAACGCGATCCCGCGACAGACATCGATGCGCGGGTCGCGACCGGTCGATCTGAACTCCGGCGGAATCTCGCCGAGCAATCGCTTCGAGCTGCGGGTTCGATCGTGCATCTGTCGATCTGTCCGGCGTGCCCGCGCGGCCTCATCGGACATGGGTCGATGAGAGGCTCGGATGCTCCGAGGCGTGCGCGTGCCGGACTAGCCTCCGGCCAACCTGTATGACGGTGCGCTCCAGCTACCCGAGGGTTGGCGGCGCTTCCGCCGGCCAACCGCAATCACGGGGGCCGGGAGGATCGCTTTCCTCCGACGGAGCCTGCACGATTTCGCCGATGGCCGGCAACAAATGCTGCTTTCGCATTTCGGCGAGGCGGGCACGACAGTACTCATGATAAAGCATGTCGAATATGGTGGACATGATCGAACGCCTTCTTGATCACTTAGGTTGACTTTCCCACGTGACAGATTTCGACCATTTCAACCGGCGGCGATAACCGACAGTGCCGCAGGCAGTCCGACGCAACCAAAATCGATGTCAGTCGTTCTACTGAATGGCCTGCGCGTGGCGTCTTAGCCAGGAAACCGCGTACAGGGGCATGACACTGATTTGCGCTTGCACGCTGCCCGGAATGTTTGAAACGAATCCGATGGCAGCAATTATAAATAGAGCGATCGCGACCGCGTCTTCTTAAAGGAGAAATTTCGCCGCGATTTTCATAAGCATTATACACCTAATATTCTAATCACCAAGTGAACCAGTTCACATCACTATCAATCACAGGCGAACGAGACTATCAGACCGATAGCGTGGCTTCTTGGACTGATGCGCACCGGTCATACGAACGCCGGTGCGTGAATCGCAAAATGCAGATACCGACTGTGGTGTGCCGCAGCATTTCATTCGGGTGTTTTGTGAAGGCTGGAGGTCCCCATGCCGACGGACGCAGCCAATTTCGCATCGTATCGATTTTCGACGCGCGACCTTCCGGAACGCATTCGTATCCCGCTATGGCGCGAGCACTTTGGCCGCTGCATTGTGCACGCCGATATCGAGCCGCTATCGGACATTGCCTTCCAGGCCGATGCGTCGCTGCGGGCGGTCCAGGGTTTGCGCATGCTGGCGCTGAAAGGCACGTCGATGCGCTTCAAGCGTTTGCAAGCGAACCTTGCCGATGGCGATGACTCCATCGGCGTGATTTTCTGCTCTCCGGGCAAAAGTCAGCTATCGCAGCGTGGCCGGGAAGCCGACCTTCGCGCCGGCGATGCGATCGCAATTCTGCACTCCGAGCCCGTCAGCGTCACCTATATCGACGGGTCGCAATTCGGTCTGGCCGTGCCGCGCGAGGCGCTTGCGCAGCGCGTGACCGACGTCGAAGGCCTGGCCATGCGGCCGATTTTGCACCGGACAGAAGCATTCCGATTATTCACCTCATATCTGAAATCGGTGCTTAGAACGCGAGCGCTGAGCGCACCGAAGCTTCGCGATACGGTCGTGACCCATATCCACGATCTCGTCGCGCTCGCAATCGGCGAGTGTCCTGCACTGGGCGAGAGCAGCGCGAGCGCCGTCGTCGCCGCGCGGCACAGTGCAGTGCTCGACTACATTGCCACTCACTTTCAGGAGCCCGGGCTCAGCGTTCAGGCGGTTGCACGTCGCCAGGGCATCTCGTCGCGCTATCTGCAGCGCCTGATGGCGTCATCGGGACCATCATTCACCGAGCGCATGAATGAATTGCGGCTCCAGCGGGCGCTCAAATTGCTCACCGAGTCCGATGCCGGCCGTCGGCGAATTTCCGATATCGCGCTCGAGGTCGGCTTCTCGGATGTTTCGTATTTCAACCGTCTGTTCCGAACCCGTTTCGGCGATTCGCCGCGCGGTGTTCGGCTCGCACGAAAGGGCTCCCACTGAGCCACGCCGTCCTGATCGGGATGGGCGCGAGATGCTGCCTTGGGGGTGACCGCTCCGGAGCGGAGGGCAGGGTGGGTTGGAGCCGGCTGCAAGTCTGGTTAGGTCAGAACCCGACGGTGGGTCGAGACTCCAGCCTCGATCGCCTCTCGGGGCAATGCGCGCATTAGCTTATGTGAATCGAACCAACTTATGTGAATCGAAGCGCTACGGCGGCGGCTCCGCTCCCGGAGTGGCGAGCCATTCTTCGATCTGGACGGCGCGCTCGGCCTCGCGGGCCTTCTTGAGAAGTCGTTCCCGCTCGGTGCCGGGAGGCAGGTGCGAGGCCCTCATGCGGGCCGCCTCTTCCAGCTGAATGAGGCGGTATGCGAGCGTCGTGGTTTGCTTGAAGCGATTGCGGCGTTTCATTTGTGCAAATGGTGTTTTCAAACCCTGGTGCAGGTCCGAACCACGCTCGGCGGCGTTTGTTCCTATTGAACGGCGCGGCGTGTCTGTCCTGGCCGCGTCCTTGAGAGCGCCATGCGGCGGGCCGAGCTGAGAACGACCGTTCACCGTCAGACGTTCGTCGAAGCCAGGGGGATGCGGAAGAGTTCGCTGTCGCCCTCATCGCGAACCGAAATGAAGTTGCCGTCGCGAACCATCTCCGGCTTTTCAGTCCCGATCCGGTGCGCGATGAAGCTGCCGTGATCCCTGGCGTCCTTGTCGTCGGCACAGTCGTGACCGAGGACGTCATGTGCGGGGATGTCGCCCGCGAGATGGAAGAAATATCTGGGCATCTAGGTCAGCTTGTCCAAATTGCCGAACGGCTTCGCCGGCGGCGCGTTCTCGGCCTTCTTGATCTGCTGCGCGCCTTCCTCGGCAAGCCTGCCATCGTTGATGATCTCGGCGATGAGCTGCTTGACCCGTCCGCCGATCCTGTCTGCAATGCTTGTCATGGCTCACCTTTGTTCATCTCTCACGACTGAAGTATCGCTCGCGAATAATGTTCCTCCGAGAGGTGACAGCCCACTCATCCGGGAAAGGAACAAATAACTGTCCGGAAGATTGGATCGCCAGCAACGGCCGAAGCTCGGGCCGAACGGCTGACGCGAGAAGTCCGGTGACGAAACGCCTGACCAGGAAAGAGCAGTTCGATCGATCGAAGATCAACGTGCACGATCTGCGTCAGGTGAGATGCTGGACGCATGCCCTCGGCGTGTCGCGCGAACAGCTGCGTAAAGCCGTCGAGAAGGTCGGTGACTCCGCCGTGACGGTTCGCAAGGAGCTCGGAATTCCCGAGGAATGAGATGGCCACCGAACAGCAAATCCGCAATTACGCGCGACAGCTTTGGGAGAAGGCCGGAAAGCCCGACGGCAGGGACAAGGAGTTCTGGCACGCGGCCGAGGTCGAGCTGAATGCGGAGAGCGAAAGTCCGGACGCGCCAACACCGGACCAGCCGAACAAGACGACCATTCCCGGATGAACGCCTTGGCGCGAGGGGCGTGCCGGCGGCGCGATTGATCGGGCTCCTCCATTAGGAACATTGCCATTCTGTCGCGGTTCTCGAAACGCCGCATGGAGCGGTGAGGAGGACGTTATGAAAAAGCTGGTTCTGATTTCTGTTGCCGCCGTATTGGCGTCGACCGGCGCTTTCGCCCAGAGCACGATTGTCGGCACGACCGGCGCCGGACATGCCGCCACCGTGCAGATCGAGCCGCAGTACCGTACGCGAATCCACAGCTATGTGACCGAACACAAGATCCGTCCCGTCGAGACGCGGGAGAGGATCGTCGTCGGCTCGCCTGTGCCGCGCGAGGTCGAGCTTGAAGCGGTGCCTGCCGATTGGGGCCCGTCGCTCACCAGATATCGCTATGTCTATACCGGCCAGCGCGTGATGCTGGTCGATCCCGACACCCGTACGGTCGTGCAGGAAGTCGAGTGAGGCCACTCTGACGGCGGGCCGCCAGGAACGGCGGCGGCCCGCGCTCAGCCGGAACGCCTGATCCGCAGGGCAAGCGCCGTTCGGTCAGCGGCCATCGACCGCGTCGGCCGCGATCAGAGACCGATGCTGGCCACAGCCGCTTGCGCGATCCCCTTCGCGTCGAGGGCGCCGGTCTTACCGATCTCGATGACCTTGCGGGCCACGATCTCGCAAAGCGGATCGTTGCGATCGACCAGACCCATCGAATGCAGCGCCAGGCTGAACGCCCTGTTGAAGAGATCGATTTGCTCCGGCGTGTATTCGCCCGTCTTCAGCAAGCGATTGATCGGCATTGTCGAGCCCCACAGCAAGCAGCCAATTGACATGATCATAGCATGGAACCCTCGCGATCGGCACCCGGCTTTCCCTGCGCCCTCTACAACAGAGAAGGCGGAACGAACAGCAAAGCTCGGGCAAATCATGTCGCGAGAATGCGGATGTTTGACTCACCGGCCGAACCACATATTCGGTGTCGTCCCTGCGAAAGCAGGGACCCATAACCACAAATGCTGATTGTTGAACGATGCTGGGACGACGAGTCCCCTTCTCAACACCCGCTGCGGCGTATGGGTCCCTGCTTTCGCAGGGACGACATTGGTGATTGTGGTGAGCGCGGTCGCCCGCTCAACGCGCAGCTACGGATCGTGGTAATGTGCTCAGCTCGAGCCAGTCGCCCCGCGCACCACGCGCTTGATCTTGTCGGTGGTGTAGGTCTGCCCGCCGATCGAGAGCAGCGGCGGGGAGGCGGTCAGGTCGACGGAATCGACGACGCCCTGCACCTCGGTCGAGATGGCGATCGGGTTGCCCTTGGAATCCTTGCCGGTGGCGGTCAGCGTGTAGGTGCCGGCCGGCCATTGCGTGCCGTCGTTGCCCTTGCCGTCCCAGACGAAGCTGGCATTGCCCTGCTTCAGGCTGAAATTGCCGGAATAGGCGGTCTGGCCGGTCGAGCTCGTGATCGTGATGGTGGCGCTGGTGGCTTGCGGGGACACCAGATTCCAGGTTGCGGATTTGTCGAACTGCGTCTTGCTGCCGTCGACCGCGACCGTGTTGCCGACATAGACCAGCGCCTGGGTCGACTGCGCGCTCTTCTCGATCTCGATCAGCGACTTCAGCTGATCGTTGGATTTCAGCTGCTGCTCGACGCCGGCGAACTGCACCAGCTGCTGGGTGAACTGGTTGGTGTCGAGCGGGTCGAGCGGGTTCTGGTTCTGCAACTGCGTGGTCAGCAGTGTCAGGAAGGTCTGGAAATTGTCGGCGATGCCCTGCGAGGAGGTCGTCAGGCCGCTGCCGCTGCTGCTTCCAGAGTTCGTTCCGTTGCTGGTGCCCGGTGCTGAGACGACGGGCGTCGGCATGGTTGCATCGACTGCCATGGTGAACTCCTTACACTCTGATATCGACGCCGCCGAGGGCGCCGGTTGCACGGCCGTAGGAGCGGCCCGCCGCTGCGGCGGGAACGCTGTCCTCCTCGGTGACGATCAAACGATGGGCGTTCGGATTGGACTGGCCATTGTTGTTCTGGCCCGACTGCGACTGGTCGCGCAGGCTGAACTGCAATCCGCCATTGCCGGTCGAGAGGCCGGCATTGTCGAGCGCGCGCTGCAGCTGGTTGGCGTCCTGGCGCAGCATCGACAGCGTTTCCGGGCGTTCGACGGTGAGATGCGAGGTGACCTGGCCGTTGCGATCGACATCGATGCGGACGTCGATGCGGCCGAGCTCGGCGGGGTCGAGCCTGATCTCGAAGCGACTCTTGCCGCTCTTGGCGGAGGCGGCGATCTGCATCGCAAGCCCGCTGAGCGGCACGGCGGCGCTTTGCGCGGCGTTGGTCACGGTCAATTGCGCGGTCGCAGACGGTGTCGTCTGGGTAGTCGCCAATTGAGCCTGGAATGTATTGGCCGCCTGCGCGCTGGAATCGGGCGTCGCGAGCGCGGACTGCGCAGCCGCCTGGCCGCCGACTGTCGGCGCGGCGTTGCCGTCGCCCTTGGCATCCGACTTGATGGCATCGGCCGCGCCGTCCGCGGCGGCCTTCGCCTTGCCGGCGACGGCGGTCGGTTGCGCGACTGCGGGGACGATGTTGGTCGGCGCGCCCTGCGCGGTGCCCTGGGCTGCGCCGTCCTGATCGGCAGGGGCCGTCGCGGCTGCGTCCGCCGTGGCAACCTGCGCCTTGGCCTGCGTCGTCGTCTTCGTGGTGGGCGTTCCGGCGGCAACCGTGGCGGCGAGCGCCGCATCGCCGGTCGCCGTCGCGGCGCCCGGAACCGTCGTCGCATCGGTGGTGGTGATGATTTGCGCGTCGGTCTTGACGCCGGCCGCCTTGGCGACCTTGTCGGCGTTCGCCGTGGTGGCCGCCGCCGTTGCGGTGTCGGCGCCGGCTGGCGCACCGGTGCCGGCGGCGGCACCCGCGCCGGCGATGGCCGAGCTTGCCGCGATGGCCGCAGCCGCGATCGCCAGTGGTGCTGTGGGCTGGTCCGACGGCGCGGCGGTTGTCGCGGTCGGAGCGGTCGCCGGTGTAGCGGCCGCGGCCGCGATCACGGCATTGACAGTCGTGGCCCCGGATGTGTCCGGCTGCACAGCGGCTTGGGTCGCAGACGTCTTGTCATCGGTGGACTGCGTATCGGTGCTCGACTTCGAGTCGTCCGATTTCGATTTCGACTTGGTCTTGGGCGGCGCGTCGCTGTCGCTGTCGACCTTGTTGTCATCGCGCGAGCTGGCGGCATCTCGCGACGTCCGGTCAGGGGCCGTGCTGTTGTCGCGGGAGCGTGCATCTGTCGTCGAGGCCGAATCGTCGGACCGCCGCGAGGGCGCCGGCTCGGAGTCGTAGCGACTGTCGTTTGTGGACGCAGTGTTGCTGTCGACCAGCGCGGCAAAGCCGTCGTTCCCCGCCTGCGAAGCGGAATCGGGCCGCGACGACCGCTGCGTCGCGCCCTGAAAAGACCGGCCTGCCAATGCTTCCGACGTGACGCTGACCACTGCCAACCCTCGCAAATGAGACTTCCGGCGTTTTGTCAGCAAGGAGTGGGCCAACCACGGATGGTAATAAATAATGAGTTATTTCATATGGTTGCTGGCTGTCGTGGCCGGCTGGAGCGGGTTCCCGGCGGGTCTCCTTTTTGCCCGGCGGCAAGATTTGCCGTCCACGCGCGGCACGGCACAGCTTCCGCCGGATTGCCTCACCGGAATACGGCCTATATTAAAGGTGGCCTCCGACGCGTCCGAACCGACCGAACCGGCTTGGACGTGTTCTAAGGCTCTCTGGACAAAAGGCTTTTTCCAATATCGTCGCGGAGCGCATAAGCTCGCCGCGACAGTGACCAATGACCGCTTAAAGATGCTCAACAGTCTGGATCTCGAAGGCCGCCCTGAAGACACACGGATCGTCGTTGCCATGTCCGGCGGCGTCGACTCGTCGGTGACGGCTGCGCTGTTGAAGTCGCAGGGCTATGACGTGGTCGGGATCACGCTGCAACTCTACGACCACGGCGCCGCGACCCATCGCAAGGGCGCCTGCTGCGCCGGCCGCGACATCCACGATGCGCGCAATGTCGCCGAGCGGATCGGCATCCCGCATTACGTGCTCGACTACGAAAGCCGCTTCAAGCAATCGGTGATCGACAATTTCGCCGACAGCTACGCGCTCGGCGAGACGCCGGTGCCGTGCATCGAGTGCAACCGTTCGGTCAAGTTTCGCGATCTGCTCGCGACCGCGCGCGAGCTCGGGGCGCAGGCGCTTGCCACCGGCCACTATGTCGCCTCGCGGCGGCTTGCCGACGGATCGCGCTCGCTCACTTGCGCCGCGGATG
Organism: Bradyrhizobium sp. UFLA01-814; assembly: GCF_046718885.1. NCBI lineage: Bacteria > Pseudomonadati > Pseudomonadota > Alphaproteobacteria > Hyphomicrobiales > Nitrobacteraceae > Bradyrhizobium > Bradyrhizobium sp. UFLA01-814. Next base: position 21,524 of record NZ_JAQOSR010000043.1, read on the forward strand.
CCGATCGCGACCAGAGCTATTTCCTGTTCGCGACCACGCGCGAGCAGCTCGACTTCCTGCGCTTCCCGCTCGGCGACATGACCAAGCCGCAGACCCGCGAGCTGGCGCGGCGCTTCGATCTCGAGGTCGCCGACAAGCAGGACAGCCAGGACATCTGTTTCGTGCCGACCGGCCGCTACACCGACATCATCGGACGGCTGAAGCCGAACGCGATCGCGCCGGGCGACATCGTCGATCTCGACGGTCATGTGATCGGCCAGCACCAGGGCATCGTTCATTTCACCGTCGGCCAGCGCAAGGGGCTCGGCATTGCCTCCGGCAGCCCGCTCTATGTGGTCAAGCTCGATGCGGCGACGCGCCGTGTCGTGGTCGGGCCGCGCGAGGCGCTGCGGATGGATCGCATCGCGCTGCGCGACGTCAACTGGATCGGCGACGGCGCGCTGGATCGCGTGATCGGCGAGGGCATCGAGATCTATGTCCGCGTGCGCTCGACGCGCGCGCCGCAGCCGGCGTGGTTGCGCGCCGTCGATGGCGGCTATGAGGTCGAGCTCGTCGCCGGCGAGGAGGGCGTGTCGCCCGGCCAGGCCTGCGTGTTCTACGACGCAGCCTCCGGGCAGGCGCGTGTGCTCGGCGGCGGCTTCATTAGGAGTGCAAGCGCAAGCCGCGCAATACGGGCCGCGACGCAGGATGCGATGGCGCCGATTGCAGAAGCGGTTCGCGGATAGCGCATGATCCGGAAAAGTGGGGACCGGTTTTCCGCGACGATCATGCGCAAACAAGAGTAACTTCGGGGCAGGGGAATGGCTGGGGACATCGACCGCGAAGGGGTCGAAAAGGCGTATGGCCGCTGGGCGCCGATCTACGATCTGGTGTTCGGCAAGGTGTTCGATCAGGGCCGTCAGTCGACGATCGCGGAGGCCGACCGGATCGGCGGACGCGTGCTCGACGTCGGCGTCGGCACCGGGCTGTCGCTGTCGGAATACAAGCGCACCACGAAACTATGCGGCGTCGATATATCCGAGCCGATGCTGCGGCGGGCGCTCAAACGCGTGCGCACGCAGGGACTCAGCAATGTCGAGGCGCTGGCGGTGATGGACGCCAAGAATCTCGCGTTTCCGGATGCGTTCTTCGACGCGGTGGTCGCGCAATATGTCATCACCGCGGTGCCGGATCCCGAGGCGACGCTCGACGATTTCATCCGTGTGCTGAAGCCCGGCGGCGAATTGATCCTGGTCAATCACATCGGCGCCGAGAGCGGCCCGCGCCGCGTCTTCGAGCTTGCCTTCGCGCCGCTGGCGCGGCGGCTCGGCTGGCGTCCGGAATTTCCGTGGGAGCGGTTGACCAATTGGGCAGCGAAGCATGGCGGGGTCAGCCTTGCGGAGCGCCGGCCGATGCCGCCGATGGGGCATTTCTCGCTGATCCGCTTCCGCAAATCGTGAGATTGCGGCGATTTTGACGGGGAACATCGGCGCGCCGTCACGGTTTTCTCGTCATGAGGATCAATCGAACACTCGCTTTATCCTGTGTGCTGATGATGGCACCCGCGGTGGCCGTGGCGCAGGCGCCGCCGACATCAGCCACACCGCCGGCCCAGACCGCGCCACCGGCGCCGTCGCGCACCGCCGCGAATTGCGCGCCGCAGCAGCCTTCGCATCCCGGTGCTGTGGTTCCGGAAGGAACCACCACCGGGCAGAGCAGCCAGCCGCTGGGCGACAAGCTCGCCAAATCCGACGGGGTGTTGTGCCCGCCGGCCGGGGTCGATCCCGAAATGCGTGCGCCGACCCCGCAAGGCGGCAACACGCCGGTGATTCCACCGCCCGGCAGCCCCGGCGGCGACCAATCGGTGAGGCCGAAATAGCCTCTGTCTGCAATAAGTTGCTGCCCCGTCCGCCTTTGCTTGACAGGCGCGCATACCACTCTTTATATGCCGCGCGTTCGCACCCGCGGCTCACCAGCCGCCGATTGCGAACCCATGGCGGGGTAGCTCAGCTGGTTAGAGCACGGGAATCATAATCCTGGGGTCGGGGGTTCGAGTCCCTCCCCCGCTACCATGTATGACCCACTATTGCGGTGAGCCTGCGGAAAGGCGTCCCCGCCGATTAGCGCGGCGAGCTTACCTTTCACCTCGACCTCGAACCCTTCCCGTGGTCCCTTCGGGTGGACCGTGACGCTGTGCACAAGAGCCCGAAAGTCGTCGACCAGGGAACCTCGGTCGTCCTTCGCCTCGGTGTGGCCGGCCATTGTCTCCGCAAGTGCGTTCACCGTGATTATGTAGCGGTCCAGAGTCGCTGGATGGAGCGCGACGGGAACTGGAGCTTCTTCGAGTGCGGCTAGTTCGGCCTCGACGCGCAATCGCTCTTCCTTCAGCTCCCCGATTCTTTGCTTGGCGTCCTCCTCCGAAATTACGTAATTGATCACGAGATCAATGTTGCGCTGGCGCTCCCCTTCGATCCGATCACGTTTTGCTTCCAGTCGCGCGCGCACTGCGACTGCGTCCCCGGCAAGCCGTTCCCGTTCACTGTTGTAGTTGCGGACATAAGTCTCGATCAGCTGCGGGTCTTTCAGTTCTTCCGCCATGCCGCTGAGCACAAGTCTTTCGATGTCGCGCAGGTAGATGATCCTTCGATTCGAACAACTCCCGCTCTCGCGAACCGCCGAACAGCGAATCCTGGTCTTTCCAGTCTTGTCACGGTCATGAACCGACATCCCCGATCCGCAACAACCGCAGCGAAGGAGACCGGAGAGGAGGTGCGGTGCCCGTCGCTTCACGTGGCTGGCCAAGTGGCTCTTCTCGGTTTTCAGAGCGTGAGCCTGCTCCCAAACGGACTGTTCGACGATGCGCAGCTGAGGCGCCTCAATGCTCTGCCACTCATCACGAGGGTTCGGGCGAGACAGCCGCTTGCCGGTGTCAGGATCCTTGACCATCCGGACTTTGTTCCAAACGATCCGCCCGGCATAGAGTTCGTTGAAGATGAGCCCAGCACCACGTTCGGCGTTCCCATTGATCGTCGACGCGTTCCATAGCCGGCCTCGCGGCGGACGAACGTTTTCTCGGTTGAGATCGTGTGCGATGTCCCGCGGCGTTCGTCCCCTGGCATAGGCCGTGAAAATACGCCGGACGATCGCAGCTTCGTCTTCGACGATTTCGAGTTCGCCGGCTTTGCCGGGAATGGCTCGATATCCGTAGGCGCGTCCCCCGGCGTGTCGACCGTCGCGTATCACACCGGCCATGCCGCGACGGACCTTCTTCGCACCGTCTTCGCGCTGCATCTGTCCAACGAGGCCGCGAATTCCAATCAAGATCGAGTCCGCCGTGCCGTCATGAACGGCTTGGATTTCGATGCCTTGGAAAGATAACCTTTTGTGGATGCCGGCTAGGTCTTCCATGTCACGAGAAAGCCGATCCAACGCTTCCACAATGACAACGGTGAAACGTTGTTGGCGCGCCGCATCCATAAGCTGCATCAAGCCATCGCGGCCGAATACAGAGGCTCCAGAACGAGCCTTGTCCTCGAAGGTCGCAACGACGTTGAGTTGATGACGGGCCGCATAGGCCCTACACAGAGCAACCTGATCTTCAGTCGACTTTTCGTTTTGAAGCTCGGTCGAGAACCGAGCATAAACTGCTGCGGACTTCATCTTGAACACCACCGCTGATGCGTTTCTCGCTGGCGGCGTCAATGTGAGTTTTCATCAGCCGCTCATTCTCGAAGAGATGATCGCGCCTCGCATCGGCGATTGCAAGGGCTTCAACGAATTTGACCAAGGCGCGATCTATTCCAGGTGAGTTTACGCACCGTGGTGCATGATGAAGAACTTCCTTCGCTTTCGCACGCTTCATAACGCCAGGATGCTGGAAGCGGTTCAAGAAGGATAGGTTCCTTAGGCATCGATCGCAGAATTGGATATGATCGAAAGAAAAATCGATAGCTTCTCGGAAGCGTAGAGATCTGAGCAGGCGTTATTGCTCTCGCAGATAAGGCTCAGCAATCCCCGCAACCACACCGTCATGAGCAACGGGTAACGAGTAGCTTCGTTGATTTTGCTGCTTTGTCCTTTGAGTCCGATCGCATTCGTTGCATTTTGGCCGGTCGTTTCTTGTGCGGTCCGTGGTCATTTGTTGAAACCGTAGGCGTTGTGCACGCGCGCACCAGCCGAGTGGCCGGGTCTCCTTGAGCCTGACGCGATGTGCTCCGCCGGGCTCACGACCTGGCTATCGGTCTCCGAAGCTGTGAGCCTTAATGCGCGATGAACCGGTTGAACCGGTCGGGGTCAGGCGCGCGTACTAACGCGGCCTTTTCGCCAGCCATAGCCGAATCAGAGGAGTTTTGTGCGTGTCGTAGTTGTTCATGACGAGATGGATGTCGAGTTCGCGCGGCACGGCGGCCTAGTTTCGCCCAGGATAGGGAACTAAGCGGCTCGGTGCCGTCCGTAACACTTGCCGATGGCCCGCCCGGAGGTGCCGTGCCTTCTGTAGTCATGGCTCTTCGGGCCGACCGGGCCGCATCAGGAGGACCGCGATCAGCGCCAGAGATGGACTTCTCATCCATACACAGCACGATGCCGTGTCCCCTCGAACGGCCTGCACTCCAAGACTGACTTCAGGCTGATACCAACTAGTAGCTCTGCACAGTGATTATGACTCTTTGGAAGTGTCGAGATTGGCGAGGCCTAAATCGGTGCAGGACTAGTCTGTCATGAACATGCATTGGATGCGAGAGCTTGCTGCATTCGCTCTGGCTTCCAGAGCGGCGATTTCGTGGCACGGCTGCTTTGGGATTGTCGATCCTGCGATCGAGCCCCTGTCCCCGCAAGACTCGGCCGAGATCGGTTGACGCGCCTCGCCCATGTGTTGCACCGGGTATCTTCGAAGCACACCATCGGACCTTGCGATCGGACCTCGCCGTAGAGGCCGAGCAAGTCTTACATGAGGGCGACGTACTCACCATCCACCGGCGGGACTGATGCCTCGACCTGATGGTGGCTAGTTGGTTCAGACACGGGATCTCTTCGCCCACTGATCCCTGTACTCAGCGACATCAACCGCATTGTTATTGCCTGCCCGCTACGCGCACCCACTGGCGCCAACTAACTGGCGCCAACTGCTTGAAGCGCGCGCACACATTTTCGCCGATAACTGGTCTCAAAGGTTGAGCCAACGATGGGAGGCAATCAGCATTGGTTCAGACAGAAAGAAGCGTAGTCGAGCACATGCTCGCATCATTGACAATCAGCGCGCTGCGGAATCGGGTCGCCCCCACTCAGGAAGAGGTGATGCATCATTTGAAACTCGCTTACGAAAGAGCGGGCCTCGTCCCCACGCAGGCATCTACGATCCGAATATTGCAGCGTGCCTTACTTCAGATCAATGAGGCTGAGACGATGCTGGAGTTCATAGGCCGGGGCGAAGAGCTGCCGCACTGAGTTGACGAATGATGTTCCTTGACGCTCATCGCAATCACTCGATCTGAGTGACGGAAGGTGTCAACTGGTGGTGTGAGCTCGCGCGGTCTGACGAGCCGATCGCCATGCCAAGGAACGGTGAGTCTTTGCGCCTCGCACCGACCGCTGCGCTATCACTGGTGGTCGGAAGTCTACGGGGACCATTTGTCCATGCGGAGTTTCACTTCACCGGGACGTAGATTTTTTGTGCATCCGGTAGTTACTTTTCGTCAGCTAGTTGTCAGCCAGACAGCCTATCTCGAAAGGCCTCGCACTATCGCCTGTACGGAGGTGGAAATGACTGGCACTGGCCGACTTGGCAAATCGCAGGTTGGCGCTGCTAGAGCCGACAGCACATGGGGATCGAGCAGTTCGCGCTCGGATTCTGGTCTTGCCGCGGGGGAGGGCAGCCAATCATTCGATTCCGTCGTGGAGCGGATGCACGCTCGGAGTCACGATGGAGCCGTGCCGGTCACTAGCCAGCCGACAACTTCGGGTATGGCAGTCCCCACTGCCTCGACAGGCGACGAGATCGAAGCAGCAAAACAACAAATGGACGGCCTACTTGAGGAACTTGACACTTGCCGGAATGCGGCCACGCTGCCGAACTCGTCGGAGGCGCAAGAGCTGATCGACCGGCTCGTCGAGGCAGGCTCAAAAGTACTGAACTACTATGCAAGCCTGTCCAAGCATGTGGCGCGTCGCGTTCTGTCCGACGATCGGGCTCGCCGAATCCGCGATGAAGCACTCCATGCGGCGGAGCAATGCAACATATTGGCTACCCCGGCCATCTACGCCTTGGAGCAGAGCAGGAAGAGTGCGGCCACCGTGCTCGACCGGATGCGCCGATTCAACGCTACTTCCGATCAGCTGAGCCGAGCGAGTTCCAGTGTGGCGGACCGCCATGAGGCCTGCATGAAGTGGTGGGAAAAGAAGGCATTGCGCTCGGAACGAATGCAGTCCGTCTGCGCGGCTACTGCGAACCTACCAAGTACAACGGCCCAGATGCGGCAGACTGAGGAGGCCGCGCTGCGGCTGCACACAGGCTGGCACTGTATACGAAATGCATGCATCTGGGATCACGGATCGCTCTCGCCCAGGTCATTATCGAGCCGCAGGCGAGCACGGTCGAACCAGCCATGAGGGAAATCCTCATGGCTGAGGACGGTCACGTGCGGCTGCTGGGAACCTTCAAAGCGGACGTTATTCCGGCATTCCACTCGGCGGCCGACGCTGTTCTAAACGGCAAAGGACGCGCACTCGATGCAGAGCACTGCGGCGTTCTGGAAGGAGTCATGGAGCGGCTTTCGGAATTTGCGTCGGCGTTACACGACATCGGTGCCAAGCTAAGTGATGGCGGAACAGGTGCCTGCCTCCCATTGGAAATGTTGGGCCAGATCGTGGAAAGCGCGTGGGTTACCGCTCACGAGGTCATGCGCTTCCTTGCACTGCAGCCGAAGACGGCGGTCATCAGTGCACCGCCGACCGACGCTGGGGCTGCGACACCGGCCGACACCAGCGGCGAGGCTGCGCCTGAAAGCGCGACAGTGCGCAGGAAGGGGAAAGGCAAACGCACGCCGGCCGCTAGCGCCGGGATTTCGCGGGCCGAGCGGCCGCAGCCGCAAGTCGCTACGTCTCCGGCAGCCAAGGTTCTCGTGCTTTCGGATCTAGGTACGAAGAAGCTCGTAAGCGCAGAGGAGGCGCATGCGGCAGCCTCATCGTCGGCGACGGCACGTTTGGCGATCTGGCAAGCCCCGCCCTCGATAGAGGGACTAACGCGACTCCTCAAGCGATTGGACGAACTTTTGCAATTCGATCTGCCCGGTCAGCAAAGGACCGCCGCCCAAGTACGCCAGATGAAACCCGAGGACGCCGACCACGTCGTGGAAACCGTGGTCGCGCGCTTGCGGACGCAGGCTACGGAGATGGAGGCATGTGTGGGCGCGTTGGAGGCGCCTCGTCGGCGCGGCCTGCTCACGCCTGCCCAAGTGCGCGAAGTGCACGACAAAATAGTCCGGCTCAATGTGATGTGCTCCGAAGCGCAGGGGCTGGCCAAGTCTTTGAATGAGCGAAAGGCGACGACTCGGATTGATTGCATGAAGACCTACGCCTTCCCCTCACAGAAGTACCTTGAACACTTGCGGGCGATCGAGGAATTGGCGGTTGCCGATCTACCGCGCCCCTTAAAGGGTGAACCAGGGGCGCTGTTCGAGATCAAGCTGCAGCCCAGCGCGTTCCGCAATGGTGCAATGCCGAGTCCGATGTGGGTGCACATTCATGCGAAACGGCCGGTACATGCGTGGCAGTTGGCGGTGCTGGATGACGCAGACTTCGCCGCTTGCCACGTCAAGTCCAATGAACAGCGCGGCTACAATCGGCAGTGGCAGAGCGCCCGCGCAGCGACAGGTCACGAGAATGTCGTGATCCACCGGGGCAAGCTAACACCTGCGTTCTGTAAGTCTTTGTTGACCACAGTGCTCCCACGCTATCCCCTTGGTGAGGCGGAGCATCCAGTCGACCAAGCCCGACACTTGACGTAGCTGGGCTTCTCACGTGAGTGGCGATCGCGCTGAAATCATCATTCAGACGTTCGAATCTGGAGCCGGCGGTTTGTAATCCGGTTACGGGCGTTCAGCAGTGGCTTCCAATTTCATGGAACATGCCAGGAGTGTTCGGTCTTCCGCCTCCGCCGACGACCCTTCCTCTTATCAGCACATAGCGCAACATTACCCTGCCTGGAGAAGAGGGACTCTTTTAGCCCCGACCCGACCGGAAGTCCGGCGCATTGTTCTTCTATCTGACCTTGGCTCGGCCAGTTGATGATTTTAGCGGGGCGCCGTTCAGGAGGTTGCCAATTAGGACGCGACGCTGGCGCCAGACGACGGTTCTACAAGCCTCCGTCAACGATAGGTCGACTTGACGACCCAAACCGTCGCCACCATAGCCGCGCTCTGGTCACCTCGGGCCTATATCCGCGGCCAGGTTCCTGGCACGCGGGTGAAAGCGCGCCAGGAAGACTCCGCCGCCATCATCCAGACGCATCGCCCGCCAGCGCGTCCTAGGCGACGGCATCGAGATCGAATCCAACACCAAGCGGGCGACTCGGCCGAAACCATCGCCAGCCAAGCGGCGGTCCGACTTGGGCGACCATCGCCACGCTTCTGAAGACGGCAATAACGAGGGTCGGTTCGCACGCCCGCGCAATTCTGGCGGCGGTGCTGGCCAATGGTGGACTGGTGTTCTCCTCTGAGTCGATGACATCGAAACTCGAGAACATTGATCGCAAAGGCCTGAAGCGTATCGCTTCTTTGCGTTCTCTCGTCGAGCTCGGCAAGACCTTGGTCAAGGTCCTCTGCCTTGCTTGTTGATCGACGGGTGAAGGCAGGCTCATCCGCCGATGCGGTATGGCCCGCTTCATTTCCTCTTCATTGAAGTAAAATCGTTGATCGCAATTGCCAGTGATGTTTCTCATCGGCCGATTGACCGACATCCCCCGTCCAGTTCTGGTAGTTTTTGCGCGGCATGCCATCACTGAAAGTGAGATCAAAATCCAAGACGCGCTCGGCATTCGAATCTGTGGCAAAAACAATTCCTGCCGAGGTCCAAGTCTAGTTCCTAGTGTGGACTCGCACTGCGGGTGACGGATGTTGGCGCTATCGAGAGGGCTGCACGGCCTGGGCGCCGGCTGACGTGGGATCTGACGACACCTTGTTGTTAGCTGGGCTCAAGTTGCTGTTGTTGCCCGTCGAAAAGGTTTTGTATGTGGCAACTGGAATGGCCGCACGATTGCCATCACCGGCGACAACGGCTTGGTTGTCAAGCAAGTCGTGCGGATCGTTGACCATGACGGCCAGGTTGTTGCGGATCGAACAGCCGAGCGTCGGATCGAAAGAATTGTCGTTCACTGAAGGGCCGATGATCGAAATCGACGGACAGGCGGGAGGGTGCGCCTCATACGTAATCGCCTCGATTCGCGCGGCAAAACCATCGCGCCTGTCGACGAGTGGGCCGTATAGGCGGATATTGTAAGCGTCGACGCCCATTGCGCGAGCCTCATGGGCTATCTGCGCTCCGAGCCGGGGCGAGGCGGCGATGTCGAGATGGAGCGCGTCGCGCCGACCGCGACTGGTACGCGCGATGAAATCCCACAGGCGCCGCCGTTCGGACCCTCGAAGACTCTGTAGCAGTAAAACATTCCTCTCCTGTTGAATCTGGACTGCCTGCGCGGCCGGCTCTAGATAAGTCGGCGCCGTGCTCGTACAGCCACCTAGACTGGCCGTCAGAGCGATCAGGCAGCCCACGATTCGCGCTATCATTGTCGATCCTCATTCGATGATGTGGCCGGCACCCCGTGTCGCGCTTGGTACGCTGGTCGAGGGAGCACCGCGGCCAGGCGGGCGAGTTGCCAATGTGTTCGTCAGACTGCGTCCCAGGTCTGAGGGAGGCGCGATGCGGTCGGTAGGAGCACTCATCTGTCTCGTGTTCGATCCGGGCCGCACGACATAGGGGGTGACGATAATTACGAGTTCCGTCTCCTCCTTTTGAAAAGAGGATGAGCGAAACAGCGCACCAAGAATCGGCACGTCACCCAGCCAAGGGAAAGTCGTGATATCCGTGTTGAAGTTACGGCGGATTAGCCCGCCGATTGCAAAGCTTTGGCCGCTAGCGAGCTCGACGACCGTGTTGGCACGCCGAGTGGAGAGTGCCGGCACGGAGATGCCGTTGATGGTAACAGCGCCTTGCGCCGATAGTTCGCTGACTTCAGGCTTTACGCGGATATTAATCTGATTGTTACTGAGAACGGTCGGCACAAACTCCAGGCTGACGCCGAAGTGGCGGAATTCGACGGAGACCTGGCGATTATCCTGCAAGACCGGGATAGGAAATTCGCCGCCGGCCAGGAAGCTGGCGGATTCACCGGACATGGCGGTGAGGTTCGGTTCAGCGAGGACTGAGGCGAGGCGCTCATGGGCCAGTGCATCGAGTACAGCGCTGACGTTGACACCCCCGGAGTTGAATCCGATCTTTGCCGTACCGCCGCCCTGGGCCGCGCCATTGCCACCGCCACTGCCACTGATCAAGCCGAGCGTGAAAGGGCCAGCTTGACCGGAAGCGGAGAGGTTGACGCCGAGCTCTTTCATGGCGCTACGGGAGACCTCCGCCACGCGCACGCTGAGATTAACCTGCAATGACCCAGCCACCTGGATCTTGTTGACGACGAGGGCGCCTGTACCGAGAAATTGCTCAGTTACTTTCATGGCGCTATCGACGATCTCCGCATTGGGCGCCGTACCGCTCAGGATGGCTCCGCGCGGGGTGTAGCTGACTTGGATCGGATAGTCGCCGACCTGGGCTTTCAGCGTGGCACGCAGGTCCTCGATCGGCTGCGTGACGACAACACGCAATTCAGCTAGCGCTTCCCCGCTTTCGTTCAGTGCGAACAAGCTGGTTCGTCCGGATTTTTTGCCAAAAACGAAAATGGTCTTGTTCGAAGGCGCCTGATAGTCCGCGATCGTAGGATCAGCGACAAAGATGCTCGCAGCTGGCGCGGGCAGATGAATTGTCTTACCGAGCGACGAGGAAAGGGTCAGCGTACCGTTGATGCCCTCAGGAGCCGCACGCCGCGGTCCCCCTCCATCATCCCGTTTGATCTGAGCTATGGCCGCAGGCGGGGATAGCAGAACGACCACGCACAGGAGCTGCGAAAGACAAGCAAGCAAGCCGGACGAAAGGGCGTTGGTGGCGATCGGTCCTCGATTGACACCAGCATGCTTATCAAGAACGAGTTTCAAGATGGTCGTTTCTTTCAAGTTCAATCGACTACGCGGCCGACGCCGCACATTTCAATTCGAGGACGTAGCCGATCCCGCGCGCGGTTTTGATCCACAACGTCGCGCCCGACCGGCTCAAATGACCGCGTAAACGATAGATTCCGACCTCAAGCGCATTGGTTGAGACTTCGTTGTCAAATGCATAGAGGCTGTCCTCCAACGAAGAGCGCGCTACGGTGCGCCCTGCGCGGCTGAGCAGATGTTCAAGAATGCACACCTCGCGGCGCGCGATCCTCAGCGGCCGACCATTAACGTAGGCCTGCCGACCGATCGGATCGAATCTTAGATTGCCGAAAGCAACGACGGGCGCCGTCATTTGCGTTGATCGGCGCAATGTGGCCCGCATCCGCGCGATGAGTTCATCGGTAGATACGGGTTTAGGCAGGAAGTCGTCCGCGCCGCCATTGAAGATCGCGATACGCCTGCCGAGCTCGTTACAGCTGCTCATTATCAGGGCAGGCATCGAATGTCCGTCGCGTCTCAACTGTTTCAGCCAATCCAATCCGTTTCCATCCGGGAGAACCAACTCGAGCAGGAGAATGTCATAGCTGGCGCAACCAAAAGCGGCGGCTGCCTCATCGAGAGTGCACGCTACGTCAACGGCAAAACCGCAATCCGAGAGCGCTTCGTGTACAATGCGCACTGGGTCCGTTTCGTGATCAACCAGTAGCGTTCGCATTCATCACCTCTTCTCAAGTCGTGCCAAGAACGCTGAGAAAATCACCCTGGAACTTGACCCGCGAGCGAAATTGAGCGGTCCCCGCTTGCGCGTAAATGTTGGCAGCCGGAATGAACTAAGCAGAGCCGTACTGGCCAATCGAACACCTGATCCGGCCCATTGCTAGCTCGAGTCCTATTCCCGACGGCCTGTGGCTCGCATGCAGCATGATGGCGTCCAATCTGGATTGGCTGCAGGGGCACAGGCCGCGATCAATCAAATGTAGCGACAAGCTTGGCGGCACCTCGTCCATCGCCACGACAATTTGGGAAGTTGTTGTCGACATTGTGAGTTATGATTGCGAGAAACACATGAGTTGGTGAAATCGATTGTTTGGATGAAATGCATTCACATGGCGGATCGATAACACGGCGATTCTGTGGTCTGGACCAGATCGATCGATGTTCTGAACACCGACCGCTGTTGCATGGCATCGGCGTTGAATGGCGACAGAGCATAATGGGCATATGCGTCGCCGACTTGCCGGGCCTCACGCAGCCGGTAGATGTTCCGTAGCCGAGCGACCAGGCCGTGGCATCCCTGATGGATGCGGTCATGGCCGATCTGAGCAGCAGCACCTCGGCAAGTGCCGCCGCGCACGCGTGTCCATCGCCCGATGCGATGACCGGCGCGGTGCGAGAAATGTAGCGGAAGATCGAACGTTTCGAGCCAGAAAGCCGATCGCTGACCTCTCAGTTTCGAGAGATCTCGACAATTGCATTCGGCGCGTAGAGGCTGCGTTGGGCCTAGATGAATAGCTCCGATAAGTTGACGCTTAAGGACTTTCAGCATCAAGGCTCGCGCGTTAAACTTGATGTCGCACCGCAAGTTTAAATCTCGAACTCAGCGATTTCCTGAAATCCTGTCCGTTTCGGGACGGTGCGGTGGCTGTGTATCTTGTCGCGGGGCCTGCTGCTTTCGCAAATCCGCCGTCGCTTCACACTACCGGTTCGAATAGAACACCAGGATGTGGTGATGACGAATAGAGACTTGAGGCTTGGGCTCAATCGCGAGTTTCATGCTATGGCATTCAGCCTGCGTTTCGACCGTACATGGACGTATACAGATGTCCGCAAGATTCGCACCGTATCGTCGCGGAGCGTGGCATCGCATTTCGCGTCGTGCTTTCTGACTGCGAGCTGGCCAGTGTTCGGTTGCGCACTGAAACCGGATTTTAGCGGATCTCGACAATCGCGCTCCCGCTCTCAACGACGTTCGCCTACGTGGTGGCTTTCGATAGCGGCGAGATGCACAAGCGTCGACGACTATCACATGAGCTTGCTGCGGATTGAATTGGGCAACCTTAATCAGCCTGATGATAGGTGACTCAACGCTGCGCGCGCCCCTGGCCGGCAATCTTGACGTCGTGGATATCGTCGAAATGTTCTTCCGCGGACCGGACTTCGTAGGGATAGCGCAGCAACGTTCCAATCAAGCCTTTGTCCATGTGCTCGCGATTGGTCAGCACCACGCGTCCAATCGCGACCTTGTTGATTTCCCGGATCGTTTCGGGGATGACGACGAACGCGTCGTGCCCAACTTTGCCATCAGGACACAGGTAATAGACCTTGTACCCTTGACGATGTCCTCGTTGGCGGCCTCCTCGCGCGTCGCGCTATGCCTGCCCACCGACACCTTCATCGAGGTGACTAAGGAGTAGCTCGAGAACGTAGCGATCTCGATGGTTCGTGTCAGAGGTTATAGTGAGGGCGAGCAGGGGCCGCCAACCAAGGCGGCCTTTTTCGTGCAGACACCTGCACGGCCAAACCATCAAAACCACCCTATTCAAGTGGCCAGGTACGCTGGGTAACTTGCGGGTTCCTGCAAACGACGTTGGAACCGCAGTTGGTAGTACATACGTACAACGGCTCATTAGTGCCATTTCGATGGTCACCTAATTCCATCCCATCTTCTTGCCTTCATTGCACCGATCGCCCTAATCATTTCGTCAGCCTGATCCTGACTGTTGAAGTCGAACGATCTCCACAGGCGCCCCGGGGGTTCACGCAGGCGGCTGCGTCGAGAACCATATCGCGGCCGCCCTGCACGCGTCGCCTGTGAAGGCGCTGGGCGTTACCGAGAAGACTTGGACACAGCGCTCTCCGTGGTCCCCGTGCTGCCCACTGAAGCGCCTTCGGATCGGCGCAGGAAGTTCACGGTAATTCAGAGCGGGAAAAAATAGGTTGCCACACCAAAAGGTGGCAACTTCGTGTTGCGCAAAAGCATCAATCATGGTCCCAATAAGTTGACAGGTGGGCGAACACAACCTTATTCGATTGCCTGAAGTTAAGTTATATATTAACCTAAGAAAGAATTTTGGAATGAACCGCAGGTTCACTGCGCTCAACTACACTGTAGTGTGCCAAGGAGCCGCAGGCGACATCCGGATGTCGCCTGAAGCGCATACGGAATACACTCAAGCCATTGAAGGGACAGATGATATTTCTGTCAAACGCCGTGTTCAGCTTGAACGATATTTCCGAGAATTCTGTGATCACCAGCACTTTTTTCGGCGCCTCAGCGAGCTTAAATTTAAGAACGAAGGAAACTTTCCTGTTGGAAACGGTTCTGGATTGACGGCAACCGTGTGGACCTTCAAAGCATGGAAGTGGCGGTTGTACGGCTCGATCATCCAAGTCGAGAGAAAGCGCTGTTTCGTCGGCGTGAACGTCGATCCGAACAAGAAGCAGGACAAGGCTGATCAGCAGATGCTGAGAAATACGGCGCAGAAGATTGGCCTGATTGTTGAATTTGGGGCTTGAGAGTTAAGGAGCGAGACATGGCGAAAGAATTGATCCCTACCGACCCGAAGGTTATCGAGGCGGAGGAAAATCTGCTGATCGATTTTCAGATCGCTATCCAGGAAATGATGTTCGAAAAGAACGTCAATCGCTCTCAGTTGGCGGAAAGGGCTGGAATTTCCAAAGCGCGGCTCAGCCAAATCCTGGGTAACGAAGCAAACCCCACCGTGAAAAGCATGGCGCGTTTGTTTCATGCGTTGAACGAGCGTGCCGTGGTGAGCCGTGCGCCCACTCAGGCTAGTTTCGAAAGCGCCTCGAAGGCGAAATCCGCCAGCGGTCAAGACTGGAAGTGGAGCGAGTCGACCGGTGAAGTGCGAATTGATGCTCAATTTGTCGCGGTCATCAAAGATACTGGCGCATCAAACGACAACTACCACGATAGATTTTTGCTGATTGATTCCGAGCTGACGCTGGAAGTTGCCTAGAATGAACGACGAGAGCGCGACCAATGCGATTGTGAGGGCGGGTGAAGCGCCTCCCCCCTCCCTTACTCCGGAGCAGATGCAGCAACGACGCGCTGACTACAATCGGTTGGTTCGCACTACGCGACTGGCAAATCTGGTGCTGGAAAAAGTCGATTTCAAAATCTCGCCGGAAGCGCTTGGCATCAAAGAGTCGCTTCTTAACCGTAATATCGGCGCCACTACCAAGGTCATGTCGTATGGCTATGACGACGGTACCTGCATGGCAAATGTGATTTGGGAAGTGGTTTTGAAGTTCAAAACCAAGACGGTCGTTAAATGCCACGCTTCTTACATCGTCAGTTACGACGGGGTGAAGAACTGTTCAGATGAGGTTGTCGAACTGTTTCTCGAGCACGTTGGGAAAGTCGCAACGTATGCCTATTTCCGCGCGCTCTACGCCAACCTTGATTGGGCGGCAACGCTGAATTCTCAGCCGCTGCCTGTTCTTCAGTTGCAGCCGAAAATTTGAGTGGCCTATTTCGCATCTGCGAGTGGCCTATTTCAGCCAGTACCCAGATATCACTGATCGACCCGCGAGCTGGCGCATGCCGCCCCCGAAGAGTTGCACAACGATTGCTCGACAAGACCTGCCAACAACGCACCGGCAGGTATGAAGAAGACGGCTGGCTGGCCGGCGTTCGAGACGCCGTAACCAAAACCAGCTCCAGGGCTCTGATCTCTTTGCGCCGGGTGACCTGCCACTGAACTTTCATCCAGCGACAGTTAGAGTCTCGGTGGTTTGTACGCCAAGTGGCGCGGGTGGAGCAACGGACGATCGGCGGAGCTGGTCGGGGTTGCGCAGCCGAGCGTCCGTTGCGGAGAGAGTGGCGGCGTAGGCCGCGGGCGTGAGGTATTGCAGCGAGGAATGAGGGCGCTCGCCGTTGTAGTCGGCGACCCATGCCGCGAGTTTGGTCCTGGTGTCGTTGAGATCGAAGAACAGCGTCTCATTCAGGAGCTCGTCGCGCATCCGGCCGTTAAAGCTCTCGACGAAGCCGTTCTGCATCGGTTTTCCCGGTGCGATGAAGTGCCAGTCGATGCCGGTTTCCTTGCACCAGGCGAGCATGGCGTTGCAGGTGAGCTCGGTGCCGTTGTCGGAGACGATCAGGCCGGGTTTGCCGCGGCGGGCGACAATCGTCGTCAGTTCCCGCGCCACACGCCGGCCCGAGATCGATGTGTCAGGAATGGCGCCCAGACATTCCTTGGTGACATCGTCGACGATGTTGAGGATGCGGAAGCGCCGTCCATTGGCGAACTGGTCGTGGACGAAGTCCAGCGACCAGCGCGCATTCGGCTTTGCTTCCACCAGAATCGGTGCCCGGCACCCCATGGCCTTGCGGCGAGCCCGCCGCTTGCGGACCGTCAGCCCTTCCTCCCGATAGATCCGGTGAATGCGGTTGATCCCTGATGGCTCGCCCTCCCGCCGCAGCAGGACGAACAGTCGACGGTAGCCGAACCGTCGGCGCTCGTGAGCAAGGTCGCGCAGCCGGGCACGAAGATCCGTATCCGGAGGGCGGCAAGATCGGTAACGGACCATCCTCCGATCCGCGTCGACGATCGTGCAGGCCCGTCGCTCCGACAGGCCCATCACGGCCTTCAGGTGCGCCACAGCGGCGCGTTTGGCGGCGGGCCCTACCATTTTTTTGACAGAAGCTCGCGAAGGGCGGCCGCGTCGAGCATCTGCTCGGCCAAAAGCTTCTTCAGCTTCGCGTTCTCATCCTCGAGCGACTTCAGCCGCTTGGCTTCGGAAGCTTCCATGCCGCCGAATTCGGCCTTCCAATTGTAGATCGTCGCTTCGGAGACTCCGTGTTTGCGAGCCAGGTCAGCTGTCGTCGCCCCAGCCCCATGCTCCTTCAACACTGCGATAATCTGCTCTGCCGTGAACCTTGCTCGCTTCATCTGTCCGTCCTTGCTCAGGCCGGACTCTAACTCCATCTGGAGGAAATACTCAGGGGCAGGTCACGGGATGTCTGGATAGCCCCGAAATATCACCCCACGCCTTTGATCCGTCTCCGACGATCGACCAAGCGACCAAGCCATAAACGGAGGCTTCTGTTGGCTCGAGCTCATGTGCTCGCGTTGCAAGACGCCGAGTGACGTCGACCTCTTGGCCTTGAAGCATCGCCGCCGCGAGGTCAGGCGCAGCATCTGCATCACCGGGGCAGCAATATTTGGCCAGTCTGTCGGCCGGGACAAGGAGCTATAACAGTTGGTGAAGATCCATTCTCCGACCTGCTCCAATGCGTCCGAGACCGCCGGTGCCGCTCATCCCTGCTAGCCCAACAAGAATTATGCAAAGTATGTTGGCTGCATGTCTGCTCCCGGTATCAGTACTTTACGTCTTTTAAAACGGCGTCGTATTCCTTGCGATTGGCAACGATGATCGGCGTTTCTTTTGGACGATCCTTTTCCCGACCGACGTCAAGCCGCAATCTTTTATCGAGGTAATAAAGCATCGCGCGTCGCACATCTAATTCGCTGCGCCCGTCTTTCATTCCGTAGTCGCGCTCAATAGCTGCACACTGCGGCTTGGATAGCTTTGGGTTTGGAATGAGGACAACCGTAAAGTGTTCCCGCCAATTCCGATCGTCCTGCGGGTCGGCTTCTGGATTGGCCATATCTCCAATCGTGAGGCAGCGCGAAATGAGGAAGTCCTTCCACACGCGCTGAAGGTGACAAAACGCCCGCATATGCCAGCGTAACCCGTCGGTTGCAAAAGCGTGCGGGGTGATGCCGCGCCATATTGGTTCTGGTCGCTCGTCACTGAGCGATTGATATTCGATCATAATCGAACGGCGCTCGCGTACAGCTCTGAGGAGCGGCTTGAGCGTGACGGGCTCGACACGTCTTTCCGGTACCGGCACGATACCAACGTCGGGTAGGGTGCCGAACCACGTGTCGCCCCAAGCGATTACGTTTTCCGAGATGGCGCGCATCTGAGCGAGATAGCGCTCAGCGTTGGGCTTCATCAAACGCGGTCGGAACGTGCTGGAGGGCACAAACCTCTTGGCACTCGGGTCGTACTCCATGTTGCCCGGAGCACGTTCGCGATATTGCGCAAGATCGTTGGAGGCTTGGGGAGCGGAAACGCCAAACCGCTCGGCGATGTCGTTCCGCTTTATGCTGCCGTCCCAAAAGAGCCGGAACTCAATAAATTCAAGACGTTGCTCGGTGCCCCATCTGAGCTTTCCACCTGGAATATCCACATGCGCCTCGCAGAAGAGTAAGTTTATTGACAGGTCAGATATTTGACGTGTAATAAAGCTAACGAAGAGAGAGACTCAGGTCAAGATTCGCGTCCTGTGGCTCCATCCCCTTTGGCGAGGTCGTTTTGCAATGAATAAGCTTTGGACTGATCCCCTCGGACCGACCGCCCCGGTCGGCGAGATCCTGCTGGCTGAAACGGCGGTTCGGATCGAACTGCCCCTAAGCTTGCACAAACTTGCCGTCGACCGCTTTGGCGCTGTCAGCAAGCATGCCGAGCGGCCCGACAGCCCTCTTCATAATAAGGTGACGTGGTTCTACCCTCAGGGGTCGATGGCCATCCGGGCGACGATCAAATCTCACCGGCGGGACGGTGGCTTCGATATCGACATCGTCGCCGAGTTGCTGTTGCCCCGCAATTTGCCGCCCGCCCAGGCTCTCGACCTCCTATTTGAGGCGATCAACGGCCTGCCGGGCTCGTTTTATCGCGGCATGGTCGAGCGCCAGACCCGGTGCGTCACGGTGCGGTACGCCGACGGCATGCACCTCGACATCACGCCTTCGGAACTTCTCAACGAGCATGACCCGCGCCAAAGCCACATCTTTCATGCCAAGCCCGACGAGCCCGCCACGCGCCATCGTCGTCTGGTCATGAACAGCTGGGCGTTTTGCGACTGGTTCAACGCCAACACCCCAGCCGACCTTCTGTTCAGGGAAGCCTACGGCAAACGCGCTATGACGTTTGACCGGCAGCGCCTCGTCGCCGACGCCGACGTGAAGCCGGTCCCTGGTCACTCCAGCACGGAAGCCGGGAAGTCGGCGAGTGTTGTCGGCCTTCAGTTGCTCAAGCGCAACCGCAACATTCGTTACGGTGCGCGCAAGGGGCAGCGCATGCCTCCCTCGGTAATGATGGCATCTTTCGCAGGCCACACGGCAGTACCGTCCTCCAGCATCTCCGGTTCGCTTGATGCGATTTCGGGAGCCATGCTCGAGGCGCTTGAGTATGCGGATCGCAACGGGGTTCTCGTCGACGTGCGCAATCCGACTTGTGAGGAGGACCGCTTCACCGATCGTTGGCCCGAGAATGCGCCGGCCCAACGCATGTACATCGAAGACTTGAAGCTCTTTCGCCGGCAACTCGCGGCAATCATGTCGGATCAACTCGCGCTCGACCAAAAACGCGACCTGCTCGTCGCGATGTTCGGGGAAGGCCCGGCACAGTCTGCAGTGAATGAGTATGCTGCGACCATGGGAAGAGCCGTGGCCACGGGAAATCGGACGGTCGCCGCTTCGGGCAAGGTAATCCCGATCGTCGCCGTCGCCGCGCCCGCGATTTCGAGACCGGCGGCGGCGCAGCCGCGCGGACATACGTTCTATGGCAACCGCTGGTGACGTGTTGAGAAGCATCGAGGAGCAGGTTCGCGCGATGCGGCGCCGTTGGCGCCAATTCGATTTGGCCGACCGCACGCCCGATAGCGCCGTGTGGTTTGGCAGTCTCGTTGGCATCGAGCGACCGTACAGGGTGGCCCTTGAATACGGGCTGCCCTGCGTCGGAAGGGAACGCTGGCGTATGTTCCCGCTTGTCCGCGTGCTTTCGCCGCGTCTCGAGCCGCGGTTCGATGCCGTCGAAGAAGCCCCGCTCCCGCACGTCTACTTCGATGACAAGGACATCACGCTCTCACCGTTGTGCCTGTTCGATCCGGACGCAAACGAATGGTCGCATGACGACTTGATCGCCGAGACCACTGTGCCATGGGCGGCAGACTGGCTGACTTGTTACGAAGGCTGGCTGGCTAGCGGCCGATGGCACGGTGGCGGAAGACACGGTCGCCCTCAGCATCCTACGCCATGAGCTCTGCATGATTTATGTTCCACCGCGCCGATCGGACGGCACCATCCAGACGCGACGCCTGCCGCAGTCCTGGCCGGCGGAGACGTCACTTCGCATTCTTTCCATCGATGGCGGGGGGATTTGCGGTATCCTGCCTGCGGCTGTCCTGGCAGAACTTGAGTCCCGATTTCTTGGAGGGAAATCCATCGCCGACCACTTCGATATGATCGCCGGAACGTCTACCGGCGGCATCATCGCGCTTGGTCTTGCGAACGGCCTTACCGCTGCGCAAATTCGCGACGTTTATCTTGAACGAGGTAATCTTATCTTCCCGCCGGTAGGCAAGATAGGCAGCCTCCTTCGGCTCGTCCAACGCGGGCATCGGACAATCTACGAGCGTGGGCCGCTCGAAAGCGAACTTCTGCGAATGTTCGGCGGCAAGACGCTTGGTCAAGCCCGCACGCGTCTGTGTATCCCTGCGTTTGAAGGGAGACACGGCGAGCCGTGGATTTTCAAGACACCGCATCATCCCGACTATAAGCTTGATCGCCATGAGCGAATGGTGCGCGTCGCCATGTCGACTGCGGCAGCGCCCACCTTCTTTGAAGCGCTCCCAAACAACGGATATCTCATGCTCGATGGTGGCATTTGGGCCAACAACCCGGTCATGAATGCGCTTGTCGACGCCCTTGCGTGTTACGACATCCGCCGTACCCAGATTGAGATCCTGAGCCTGGGTTGTGGCGAGACGACCTTCAAGGTCGACGACAAACGAGCGCGCGGCGGGCTGCTTCACTGGTGGAACGTCATCAACGCGGCAATGCGTGCGCAGTCCTTGAATGCGCTTGGTCAAGCATATTTGTTAGTCGGCAAAGACCACGTTATGCGCGTTGACGCGCCTGAAAGTCCAAACGCGATTGCGCTCGATGACTATGAAAGGGCGCGCAACGAACTGCCTTCCATGGCGCGCTCGCTGGTCGAGGGTGCTGGAAGGGAAATCAATCGCGTATTTCTGACGACACCTGTCACACCATACGCTCCTTGCCCATTGCCCAACGCGGCTTAGGTCAAACACAGCTTGGCGAAAACCTGCTTCTTTGCGAAGATGCAGAGCCTTAGGTAGTACTAAGGCTTGCGAAGCCGGCAACGTCGGACAATGTTCTAAGTTTCGCATATTGGACGCCAGTGCCGAATTGCAGGCGGGACGATGCTTACCCAATGAACGACGACAACCAAACCGACAATCATTCAGCCGGGAATCTGCCCACAGCGACGCCTCCGTTCTTCTTGCGACGATCTGATGACAGTTGACTTTGAAGCTCCCGTCGCCGGCTCGGCTGGCGCCGACAGCAACGAGGTAGGCGACCTGTACAGGGCGGCGTCACGCGCTGGCATAGCAGGAGCCATGCTCCGGTTTGGCCACGATGTGAGTTTCGAACAGGCACGAAGCCAAATTGGAAAAGGGGGAGACAAGCTCATTCCCGCTTTCCTGTCGGCCGACGAACAACGCGACCATGGCAAGGAACTGGAGGAGTGGTGCGGCAAGCGTTTCAAGACCGACTATCTGCCGCTTGTGCGTCCCTTCTCGGCAGTCCCTAACCTGCTGCGACGCGTTCGCGACGCCGGACTTCGGATCGCGATTGCTTCCTCAGCCAAGAAGGAGGAAGTCGATGAGTATATCGACGTCACTCGCGTCGTCGATCTCGTGGATCTCACAACTTCCTCCGACGACGTGGATGAATCAAAACCGGCGCTCGACATATTCAATGTCGTTCTTAAGACGCTTAGATCGATGGCGCCGACGCCGTCTCGATCGGTGATACACCGTACAATGCAGAGCGGCTGGTAAGGCGGGAGTTCGCGCCGTCGGCGTGCTCAGCGGAGGCTTCACGGAACACGAATTGAGGAATGCCGGATGTGCCGAGGTGTATGCGGGTCCCGCTGCGCTACTGGCCTGTTTCGAACGATTTTTGCTGTGCAATTAGCCAGCCGTCGAGTCTCAGTGCTCCTTACCTGCTCTACTCTCGATTGCTCTGCAAAATAGGCGCGATATGGCTGCGGTGAAAAAGACTTCCAGGAGATCGACCTCGAGCGCGGGCATTCTGGCATACCGCACGGCGCTCGTGGGCTCGAGGTTCTGCTCGTTCACCCCGGCGGTCCGTTCTGGCGTAAGAAGGACAATGACGCCTGGTCCATTCCTAAGGACGAAATCGATGCCAATGATGCTCCGGAAAACGTCGCACGACGCGAGTTTGCCGAAGAACTCGGCCCGAGCGCTTCGATTGGTCCACTCCAGGCGCTTGGGGAGGTCCGACAGCGAGGAGGGAAGCGCGTCATCGCATTCGCCAGCGCGGGCCACTTTGACCCAGCGGCGCTGACCAGCAATACCTTCGATATCGAATGGCCGCCTCGAAGCGGTCGACGGCAGAGCTTTCCCGAAGTCGACCGCGCCGAATGGTTTGATATCGAGCTTGCGCGGACCAAGATGTTGTCCGCTCAAGTTGAGTTTCTTGATCGTCTTTTGGCGATCGCGGTTGAGAGCGCTGGCAAATGATGTTCAGGATTGGAGTCATTTCGGACACGCACGGTCTGTTGAGGCCCGAGGCGGAACGGGGCCTGACGGGCGTCGATCACATCATCCATGCCGGCGACATCGGGCGTCCGGGCGCTTCGCCGCATCGCGCCCGTCACCGCCATTCGCGGAAACGTGGACAGTGGCGAGTGGGTCCGCGACTACCCCGACACGAACCTGGTGCGCCTGGCGGTACGTTCTGCATGACTTGAAGACGCTGAAGGCCGATCCCGGCGCCGGTATCGACGTCATCGTCTCCGGGCATTCTCACGTGCCGAAGATCGACACGATCGGTGGCGTTCTCTATCTGAATCCCGGCAGCGCGGGACCCCGGCGCTTCAAGCTGCCGATCACGCTTGCGACGCTCGAAGTCACGCCTGCGGGCGTGCGAACGGAGATCCTCGACCTTGGGGGCGACTGAGTACCACCGCGGAGGGAATTCACAGCGGAGGAGGCGAATGCGTTAATTCGTTCCGTTTGCCGGTTACGCCCGAAGGGAAGCCTTATTTGCGCGGACGTTCTCGCTCGCGCACGACGTCCTTCGCCCGCTTGTCGGACCTGAGCCCAAGGTAGACGGGCTGGCGCAGTTCGCCCTTACTCGTCCACTCCGCGAATTTGACCTCGGCAACTAACGAGGGCTTGACCCAGGTGTGGCGGCCTCGTCCTTCACTTTGGCAGGGAAGGGTGATTTAGGAGTCATCAGCTTCACGAGCTTGGAATGGAGGTCTCCCAGGACCTTGTGGCTGAAGCCAGTGCCGACATGTCCGATGTAGCGCCATGCGTCGTCTTCCCGCACGGCGAGGACCAGGGCGCCGAAGAACGGCCTGGTGCGCCTGGGCGCGGTGAAGCCGGCGATCACCACTTCCTGCCGCTTTGCCGTCTTGATCTTCAGCCAATCCGCCGTTCGGCCTCCGGACGCATACGCGCTGTCGGCGTGCTTCGCCATGATGCCTTCCAGACCCTTCCGCTCGGCCTCGGCGAAGAATTTCGTACCGTTCGCTTTGCGGTGACGGCTGAAGGCGATCAGCCGGTGGCGCGGCAGGATCGCTTTCAGCCGCTCCTTGCGCTCGAGAAGAGGCTGTTCGCGCAAATCAACTGAGTTCTGAAACATGAGATCGAAGGCGCAATACAGGAGCTTCGCTTCATGACGCAGCGCGTTTTGCAGCAACTGGAAATGCGAGACGCCGTCCTTTCCGAGCGCGACGAGCTCACCGTCGATTACGGCGTCGCCCTTCACGCCCTCCAGCGCCTTGGCGACCTCGATATAGCTGCGGCTGATAATCTTGCCGTTGCGGCTGTAGAGTGAAACCTTGCCCCGCCGGATTTCCGCGATCATCCGGAAGCCATCGTACTTGTCCTCGAAAACCCAGCCGGGGTCGTCGAACGGCGCGTCGGTGAGCGTCGCCAGCATCGGCTGCAAGCGCTTGGGCAGGGTCGACGCCCGGCTCATTTAAGGGCCAATCCTTCAGAGTGTGTTGCGTAATGCACGGACGTCCATAAAGAATGAGGAACGCTTAGAGCCATGGCATGTTCCGTCGGACGCCGCGGCAAGTCCCAGGGTACGCTACGTTGACTATCGACCAGAAGGTCTGCTCAGAACCATGGCCAGAAAGCTGAAAACCTACCAGACTTCGCTCGGCTTCTTCGATCTGGCGATAGCCGCTCCCTCCATGAAAGCGGCGCTGGAAGCGTGGGGCGCGGACAGCAATCTCTTTCATCAGGGTGCGGCGAAGGAAAGCGATGACCTGGACTCATCGCCGCGACCGTGGCAAAGCCTGGCGTCGTGCTCAGGCGCCCGGTCGGATCTGACGGATCATTCAAAGAACATGCCGAGCTGCCCACCGATCTTGGCGATGGCAGACCAACGAAAACTGCCCGCAAGTCGAAAGGCTCAACGGCGAAGAAGCCTACCTCTCGCCCCGTTTACAAGGCTGCCGAGCGAAAGGCCGCTCTTGGCTACGAACGGGAGGAACGGCGCCGCGAGCTGGAACGAGCGAGAGAGGAGGCCGCCCGGCAGAAGGAGCGTGAACGCCGTCAGCAGGCGGTCGACAAGGCGCAAGCTGCGTTGGACAAGGCCGAGCAGGAGCACGCGAAACGAGCCGCGGCCATCAAGGCGGACGTCGCGGCTATTGAGAAGAGATCGCAGGCCGAAGAAACACGCTGGGACAAGGAGAAGGCGCGATTGGAAGCTGCGATGCGGCGCGCGCGGGCTAGTTAGCGGTTCTTGGTCGGCGGCACGAGCGATCAGCGCCATGAACTCGCAGTGGCTTATGACGGGGCGGCTTATACTTTCCGCTTTCGGCGGTATAGCTGACGCGGCCGGACTTACTACTCCGTCGCTCATGTAGCGATTGCCCCCAAGCCGACATCCGCGCAATTAAGTCCGGCTGACTCGACCACCTAAGCGGGATGGTTGCCCTCCACCGTGTCTACGTGTGCCTATCGTGGCGGGATGTTCTGTGCGCCGTGGAATAGATTTCCTGGATCGAATTTGGCCTTGATCTCGGCGAGCTGCTCGTAGAGCCGATTGCCATAGGCGTCGCGCACGCGGGCGTCGCCCTCGTCCTCGGTCATGAAATTGATGTAAGCGGCGCCGGTCGAAAACGGATGGATAGCCGCCCAGTATTCGCGCGCCCATTCGATATGACGGCGATCCTCCTGCGGATTTTCCCAAGCCGCCTGCACGTTCAGCACGTATTGGGCCGTCCTGAAGCCTACGGCGTTGAGCCCGCGATCGAGTCGGGCGGGAGCGCCGCCCATGTGCATGAAGAGAGCGGCGGAATGCGGAGAGGTAATACGTTCGGCATGCTCGACCATCGCATCGATCAAGCGCTCGCTCATATCGGCGAAAAAATCCGACTTCCAGTAATAGCGGCGGCCGAACGGCTGGCCGGAATCGAGCATGGTCTGATGCGCAACGAACGGCTTCACGGTGATCGTATCGGCAGCCGGCTTGCCAAAGCTCTTGAGCGCACGCATCGCATCCTGTCCGGCGATGGGATCGCCGGTCCAGCACGCTGCAATCGCCGCGATTGGCGTGCCGTGCAGCGCCTCGGGCAGGAACGGCGCAGGGGGAGCGATGCGCAAGATGAGCAAGCAGCACAGTTCGTCCGGCGCCGTGGCGGCGATCCGACAAAATTGGTGCGCAACGTCGCGCGCTTGTGTCATCGGGTACACCACCATCCCGCATAGAGCCTGCGGTCCGTGTGGATGTGCCCGGAACTCGAAGGACGTGACCGCGCCAAAATTGCCGCTGCCACCCGCCAACGCCCAGAACAGATCGGCGTTCTCGGTCTTGCTGGCGTGCCGACGCTCGCCGTCCGCAGTGACGATGTCAACCGAGACAAGATTGTCGGCGGCGTAGCAGCACTTGCGCGACGTCCAACCGAAGCCGCCGCCCAGAGTGAACCCGGCAACCCCGGTATTCGACACGATGCCGCCCGGGACAACCAGCCCGAGGGGTTGCGCTTCGTGATCGACATCGCCCCAGGTGGTGCCAGCCTCGGCCCGAATTATCCGACGGTCAGGGTTGACGCGCACGCCGCGCCGCAAGCTCATGTCGATCATCAGCCCGCGGTCGCAGAGCGCCGTGCCAGCTATGTTGTGCCCGCCGCCGCGAATCGACAGCGGCAGTCCGTTCTCGCGGGCGAAATTCACGCAGGCGACAATGTCCGACGCGCCGCTTACCCGGGCGATGAGCGCAGGCTCTTTGATGATCATGCCGTTCCAGATCGAGCGCGCTTCGCGGTATCCGGCATCGGCGGGCTGCAGCAGGGCGCCACGAAGCGCTTTACGAAGGTCCGCAACTGCCGCTTGACTCACTCTGTAGTCGGGCTGTTGGGCGGGAGCATGGGCCATGGCAACTCTCCATTTCCACGCGATTGCGGAGGGAACACCTTGAGTTGTAGTTTCTCATGCTCCTCGTCGTCTTATCCGGTCCAAAATCTATGCTCATCGGACCGGCCGGCAGTGACGAACCCTGTTGTCGCTGCCGTTCGCAGAACGAACAGCAAATCTCCGCCTAGACGTTAGTTCGATCGGCAACAAAATGGTTCAGTCAACGAAGTCTCATTTTCAACAATTTGCCCGCCTGGAACCTTCAGCTTTTGGGCCCTCAGCTTCAGATTTTTGCGAAGAGAATTTGCTCGTCTATGGGGCCATACCGGACTTTAGGAACGAGCCGTCCGCTTGATAGACCACAGGTTCGCGGCCTACGCGCGGCGGCTTGGTTCACTGAGGCGCGGTCCCGCCGATCCTCCGGAGCGAGCTCCACAACGGCCCGATGCAACTCGGCCGGAATCGTCAGCGGACTTTCCAGAGGTTTGTCCGCCCATTGCCAGAAGCGATCGAATGCATCCATCACAGGTCCTCCCGCAAGCCCCGGAAGAACGGGTGCCTGACCTTTCCCTCGGCCGACTTCGTGCGATACTCGATCTCGGCCAGAAGCTTGGGTTCGACCCTGATGCCCTTGTGGTTGACACGCTTGGCATAGGGCTGGGTCTTTCGGATGAGAGGTTTAAGCCGCTTCTGCAGATCGGCGGCCGAGACCTTGTCGAAGCCGTGATCGACTTTGCCGGCGTAGACCAGATCGTCGCCCTTGCGCCGGCCGACATAGAGCCCGTCCCACTTCGTGCCATCGAGTGCGAAACCGGCAATAGTCAGCGTCTCTCGCTGCACGCAGGTCTTCTTGACCCAGTCGTTCGTGCGTCCCCTGGGATAGGCACTGTCCCGCACCTTCGAGACGACGCCTTCGAGGCCGAGCTTGCAGGCGTGCGCGAACAGCTCGCACCCCTCTATCTCGAAACTTTCGCTGAATTGGATATCGGTGCCATTGAGGATCTTCTTGAGCTCAGCCTTGCGCTGAACGAGCGGTAGCTTCCGGATATCGCGGCCGTTCAGATAGAGCAAATCGAGCGCCACCAGCACGATACTCTTCGACTTGCCCTTGAGCTCGTTCTGCAGGACCGAGAAATCGGTCGTGCCGTCGGCGGCCGGTACCACGATCTCGCCGTCCACCACGGCCGAGTTCGCCTTGATCCGCCAGGCGTCATGGGCGACCTTCTTGAAGCGATGCGTCCAATCGTGACCGCGGCGGGTGAAGATCGTCGCCGTCTCGTTGGCCAGATGGACCTGAACACGGTAGCCGTCGAATTTGATTTCGTGAATCCAGCGGGTCCCTGACGGCACCTTGTCGATGAACGATGCCAGGGCCGGCTCGACGAAGTCGGGCAGGGGCGCCTTGAGGCCGATCGCCTCGCTTTTTCGACGCTGAAACGCCACTGAGAACTCCACGCTACAGCCAATTCAAATTGGCACAGTTCGAATCGTTCCGGAACCCGCGAATCCTGTCGCGTTGCTTCGATGTCACAACAGGCACCGATGGCGGTAGCGAAGAAGACGAAAACGGCGCGCGGCCGAAAACAGGACCGGGCGCGGGTGGCCGGCGGGCAGGATCATGAAGTGCAGTACGAGGCAAAGAAGACCAGAAAGTCGGCGCCGGCGGTGAAAAAGGCCGTCAAGAAGGTCGGCAATGTGCGCAAGCGCGTGGAGAAAAAGCTGGCCGCTGAAATTAGAAAGCCGGGCTGGCGCTGAGTCCCGGCACCAGCTCTTCTATTCTGCGGGGCATTCCGGACAGTGGTCACCGATCGAGTTCAGCACGTCGAGCACCTCGGCCGCCGCCGCATCAGGGGAGACGCCTGCTGGCGGGTCTCCATGGGCGATTTCAAAGGCCCGCTCCCGGGCGTGCGGGTCGGCGCGATCTTGCATCCAGCCGTGGTACTCACACTCGTGGATGGCACCCGCCTCCTGCAGCACCGCTCGCGCCCATCCGCGCAGCGTCCGTATCGCTGGCCGCTTCTCCCTGGTCATCAGCATCGAAATCGCTCCTCCACGAGGGGCGAATCCTTGCAGCCCTCGAGTCGTTCCGGCTGCTAACACAGGTCAGGGATTCCAAATCGTCGGGGCAGGTTGCTTTTCCACGTGTTTCCGCCGCCCTGTGCAAAAAGCCGCCCTTCGCAGCGTCCATGCCACTTCCAACCACGTAGCCGAAATATGTACTCAAGAGTTCGTCTGGGAATCGCTTGGCCCAAGCAGCGAGTTCATGCCGCAGACGCGATCAAGCATTTCTTGAAGTGCTTCACGGTCGCGAGAAGCCTTAGAACCGGTATCCCGAGGAGCCGTGCTCCACACCATTCGTGTGACGAACTCAAAGATGCTGCGAGTTTGCGGCGAGGTAGCCATTTCCCGCACTTAGGCATGGCAGTGGTGGTGTCATGAGAAACGGCCCCAGCACCCTTGGAGGGTAATGCTGAGGCCGTTCTCATTCCCATGCTTGCCGAACCGCCGATGCCGATAATAGGGCGGCCCTCTGGGCCTTGAAAAATTGTCCTTAATGAAACAGCCCTGCCCAGTCCCAGATCATCGAATTAAAGTCTGAGCCAGTCAACTAATGTATGTGAATCAAAGGTAAACATGTTGCCACTTTTTCCCACATGCTTAACGGGTGTCCTGATTCCCCGGATCGGGTGTCCTAGCTAGGACAGCACCGGGGTTTTGCGGGTCACAAGCTTCTTGCAACCGCCTCAGGACGGGATCATTGTTCCAATATCACCGGCCAAGGGTTGCCTGTAGGCGTCGGTGGCTGAGAGACCAATAGTGCTCCCGCCTGCATAACAGGGAGGGGAGCGCATGACCGGGCTCCATCTTTCCAAGCGAATTGATGCTCTCGATAAGACTGCCTGTTTGGAAGCGGAACGCTTGCGCAAAGAGGCCCGTGGCACCCCACCAGGAATTGAGCGCGACCGGCTTATTCGCCGCGCACGGCAGGCTGAGGCAGCCTGCCGGATGACGCAGTGGATGGCCTCACGGGAACTAGGGCCGCCAAGATAACGAATGTTCTAATCGGGCCTCGGTTTGAAATTTGAAAAGAATCGAGGCGTATGCTCGTGGGATGCCTCACTTAGACGCTTGCTTAGGAATTCTTCGTCGGTTGATCGCCAAGGGTGACGCGAACGGCATTCCACTGGCTGAGCGTGCTATAAACGAATATCTGGAAGCAACGCCGGTAGCCGCCCGCAGGAGCGGGCTTCGCCTACTTCAGGACGACGTTCTGAAACAGCGCGATGCCGTGATTGGAGATCGGCGCGACTTCGCCGAAACCGTCAACGCGTACATCGAAAAGATGCTGGCTCCGCCCTAGTCCGCGTCTGGCGGGTTTTGCATCACCAGCAACTCGGCCGCCGATGCAATTGACGCGAGAAACGACCTGTATAGCGAACAGCATATCTTCGTCTTGACGGAAGCGGACACCCAAACCCGTGTCAGTGAAGAGCGTCGTGATCGCGAAGATGATGAGGGTGCCGATCAGCACCCAGAAGAACATTTCCTTCACGTTTGCGCCCGAGCTGGACTGATATCCGACTCATTGGGAACTGAGGGGAAGCAGCATGCGCCCGCAATCCGTTCTCGCAATAGCCGTCTTGGTTGCCATGATCGGACTCGGGGCGCTTGTCGTCTACGAAACCGGCCATGGCCAAGATAATTAAGTCGCTCCGCAAGCAGGCTGACAAGGCAGACCGGGCAGCACTCTCCGTTCTCGACCGGGACTTAGCGGAGGAATTGCAGGCACTGGCACGGGCCTACCGGGCGCAAGCAGATGTCATCAAATCCAAAAAGAAGAAGACACGGAAGGGCCAAGCAACGCGACCTTCAACCTAATGTACCCACGCGAATTGGCGTCTTGGAATCGCTCCTGTGCAGAATGGCTCAATGATGCCGCAGTAGTTGCAAGGTCACTAGTCATGCGTCGAATCCCCTTGGCACTGCTGCTCGCCCATCTGTCGAGCATGGCATTGGCCGATCAGTTTGTCGGGCAGACCAGCGTTATTGACGGCGACACCCTGGAAATCCATGGAACGCGCATCCGGCTTTGGGGCGTCGATGCACCGGAGAGCAGCCAGCTGTGCCGCGGCGACGACAGCTTACAATATCGTTGTGGTGCGCAGGCTGCGAACGACCTCGACGGCTTCATTGCCCGGCGTCCCGTCAATTGTGTCCCACTCAGCCTCGATCAATATGGCCGCACGGTCACGACCTGTTCGGTCGGTCGCGCTGATCTCGGTGAATGGCTTGTGCTTCACGGACTTGCGCTGGATTGGCCCCAATACTCGAAAGGCAGATATGGCGTGGCTCAACACAATGCCGAGCGCGCTGGTCGAGGGATCTGGAAGGCAGTTATGTCGAACCGTGGCTCTACCGCGCCTGTGTCCGTGCGAACGGCAAGCCGGCCGCCTGCTCGGATGATGCAAGCTCCCATCCGTGATCAGTTGAGGACGGCGAGTCGAAGCTTGCAGGTCACGCTGGCCTGGTTTGGGCGACTCACGCTAACCAATCGTCATCGATTGCCTCACTGCATGATAGGGACGACATGGTTGCAGCCACCCGTGAACTGCCATCTTCTGGTTACGCGCTCGAAGTGGATGGCCGACTGAAGACCGAATTTGCCACCCGGGACGGCGCCAGGGCAGGTGGAGAAGAGCTGAAGAAGCGTTTCCCAAGGCTTCAGATCAAGATCTATGACGCAGAAACAAAAGTGCGGGAGGAGATTCAGCTTCGCTGAATTTCTGTCTTCGCGCTGAATTTTTGATTGGGCGCGCGCGGCTGGCGCCGCACCGGGCTCGCGTGAACCGAGCCGCGTAGCCGCTCGGCCTTCCGGCTTTGATCCCTCGCGCAGAGACTGCGGAGCGCCTCGCCGGGGGCACTCGGGAAAGGGTCCCGCCGTCATGAAGTATGCCGGCGTCGCTATCACTGCCCCGTTCCCGGGTGCCCTCTTAACCGGTCTCGTCGCTGCACTCGGCCCCGCGTGCCGCCTTCGGCGTCGCTATGCTCACGCTCTCCGGGTGCCATTTCAGTGGGGCGATGCGCAATTGGCGCACGCCTGATCAGGACCTGCGGCCCTAAGCAGTCAATGCGAAGTCCCATGAAGAAATGGGACGTAAGGTGGGCCGCCTGGCAGATTCCTCGTCCTCACCGTTGTGCGTGCGGGTGAGGGCCAACGGGCTCGTTAGTCACACGGCGACGTTTCCTCGCGAACAGGGCCCGAGAGTAAGAGTGCCGGCCGGGTTTTGCCGTGACGGGTCACAGGCTGCGAGAGAGGCTCGCGGCGCCCGTCGCGGAGACCCGCGATGTCCAGACACTATTCTCGGGCGCGTACCGGTGAGGACCGGGCAAACCTTTATGACGAAATCACCAACAAGATCATCGGCGAACTTGAGGCCGGCCGAGTGCCATGGGTGCAGCCTTGGGGCACCACCGCGAAGGCGTCCTTGGCCATGCCGAAAAGCGCCGCGACCGGCCGCCGATATAGCGGCCCCAGGGGGCCCGCTTGATCGGCATCTATGACAGCCAGGTCACCTTCGGCCAGTCCCGCGTGCTACTGGTTTGGACCCGTCTGATCATGCCCAACGGTCGCTCGACCGTACTAGAGCGACAGCCTGGTGCGGACAACGCGGGTTATGCAGGTCTAGAAGACCAAGTCGACAATCATTGGGGCAAGTTGTTTAAGGCAGCCGCCCTATCGACCTTTCTTGCTGTCGGAACAGAGCTTGGCTCCGGCTCCGACACGAACAGCAACGACAGCGCAATTATCCAGGCGCTGCGGCACGGTGCAGGGGATTCGTTGAACCAAACTGGCCAGCAAGTCGTGCGGCGCAGTCTCAACATCCAGCCGACATTGACCATCCGTCCAGGTTTTCCGGTTCGGGTGATTGTCAACCGCGATCTTCAGCTCGAACCATACAAAGGATGATGCCGTGCCAAAGCTTAGAATCTCGGGAGTTCCCAGTGACAGGGCAGTCAGAGTAACTGCCGAACTGCCGGCGGCGGTTCATCGCGATCTTCTCGCGTACGCGGAAGCGCTTGCGCATGAGACCGGTCAGGCGATTGATCCACTTAAACTGGGTCGTGTCCCCGGTGATGGTGTAGCTCGGTAGAGCAAAGCCGTCCGCACGCGCGCCCTCCCATGGCGCCGTAGCG